>JAUYKD010000057.1 GCA_030700195.1 Candidatus Nealsoniibacteriota bacterium
GCCGCAAAACCTATAATAATAAAGCTAATAAAACATTTTATCTTCATATATCAAGCTTTCGCTCTGCGAAAGCGCAGATAAAGATGAGGGTTTATCCCTCATCGCTTATTAAAAAGGATTGGTTTTAATGTTTGTGTAAGGATTGGCCTTGTCTGCCGGATTGATGTCAGGTTTGTTTTCAAGGGGGTTTGTCTGGATGGAAGGCAAAACACCCTTTGTGGCGCTTTCGGTTAGCTTTTCGGCCGGACCGGCTGCTTCCGAACCATTCCCCGTATTCGTTTTAAGTTTTTTGCTCCAATAAAAATAGCCCCCGACGCCCAACGCAACCATCAAAACGGCTGCGATTACTATGATAATTGTTTTTTTGCTCATGTTAGATTAAATTATTATACCTCTAATCAAAGGGCAAGTTAAATAAAGTTATCCACATCAAAAAATAAAAATCAAGTATCAAGCGGTGGCGAAGAATGAAGAAAAGATATTAAAAAATTCCTGATAATTATTGGTATAATTTTAAACGATGGGCTGATTAAAATAATTTTCCTTATTAGATTCTTCTTTTTTTTCTTCTAATTTTATTTCTAATTCTTTAATTTTTTTCTTTTGATTGGAGGCCACTAGTCCTTTCTTTATTATCCGAGGCAATAATATTAATAAGCTTGCTATGACCCCCATAATAAATGCCAGCAACAAAACCAAGGCTAACGAACCTTCGAACTTCCAAATTAAAAAAGTCACCAGTATGATAGCAGTATTTTGAAAAGCTAAAATAACGGCTAAAATAGCTATAATTAATGCCACGATAATGGGAAATAATAACATGTCCGCGTTGCCCTTATTTAAGCGGATTTTTGCCTTGTATAACCCTCCACAAGAACATAATAACAGCTATAACTAATAGGATATGGATGAACGAACCAAGAATATGAAAACCGAGAAATCCTATCAGCCAAAGAACCAGCAAAACAAATATAATAGTAATAAGCATAGTTTAATTATAACACCTTTTAACTTTCATGCAAATTTTGGGCAGCTTACTTAATCCCGCATTTTTTCTTTAGGGCTGCGATATCATCTGCCGTCAACTTTTCGTTCGTACCTTCATTCAGATAATACATTATGGCATCGGGATTATCAATGTGTTCTAGTCCCAATGCGTGGCCGAGTTCGTGAGCAATGACCCTCATAAGCATATTCTTATTGTTGAACTGAAAAATATTAATTGCCGTACCATTTTTATTGCTTACATATTCGCCCTCATTGAACTCCTTGCTTGTTGACGAGCCAACCATATTGTACATATTTACCTGAAGATTAAGTCCGATAATCAATTTATTAAGAACTACCTCCGTTGAGTTGATGATATCAATCAGCTTATTCAGCGAGTCTTTCGCTTGATTAATGAGCACAACTTGATCATTCAAGTCATTTCTTCTTTGTTCAAGAGAATCATACTCTCTTTTCGTTGCTCCGCCACGGTTGTTCCAATAACTAACATCTTTTTCAAAGGATCTTTTATCTGCATTATAACTTTCAACTAAAGCCGCTACATACGCTTTTTCTTCATTATATAAGATAATAAGCGAATCGTATTTAATTTTTACTGTATTATATGTAGATTTATCGTCATTAATAACTATCCCTAATTTCTGCAATTCGTCTGTAGCTTTCTGCCGGTAGTCGTAGATAAGGCTTATTTTTAAATTTCCCGCGGGAGAATATTCGAATAATTGCCTACTAATTGGCGCTTCCCATGTTTTTTCGGCCTGTGCGATATCGCTTAATAGCGTCGCCTCTGTTATGCCGAAACGCGGGTCAATGCCTGCTATAGAATATTCTATCGGCCGTTGGCAAGGCTGGAATCGGTTTAAAGCATCCTGCAAAAAAGGGCTGATGCCATCTCTGTAGTAATAGCCAAAACCCAAAAGCAATACAGCGACAAGTATGCTGTTAAAAAATTTTCCCAAAAATCTCTTTGGCTTATCCATTTTTAAAATCAGGCAGTTTTACCTCCCTCCACTCATAATTTCCTTCCGCGTCTTGAGCTGGAGTCTGAATGAAAATTCTTCCCCTATTCGTTAATGCACACATTATGCCTTCTTCCAAAACGATATGAATAATTTTTTCCTCCGCTTCTTCCATAAATTTACTTAACGCTTCTTTTTATTTTCCGAGCTTCTCTGCCGCTTCGGGATTCGCCCCCATCAATTTGAACATAAAACGGAACGCAAGCAATGCTTCAAGAAGCGAAAGAACATACCACACAATTTGGGTGCCCTTAAATAAAGGTTTTGCAGTTGGAGAATTAGATGAGTCCATAATTGTAAATACTAATAAAATATTTATTAATTGCGCTTAAATAGTTGACCCTTGTTTTATTCTACCAAAAAACCGCCCACTTGGCGATTTTTTGCTTTCTGAAAATTGATACTGAGTTCGAGACCCATCCCCAGGCCCTGACGGGGATGGGAGTTAGAACCTATCCCATCTCCGTTTCCCTCACAAATTTGGACGGGAACGGGTCGGATTCACAGGAATCATCTGCTCCGGGAATGCGACTCTAACTCGTTAAAATTACGCTTATTTTTACTTATAAAAAACGGGGATGGGAATCGAACTACGAGCGCGCTTTTAATTATTTATTAAATTCGACGATAGTCACCTTTCTTGGATGGTCTGGGCAACGTAGCTTCCGTCAGAGTTCTGCTTGCCGGCAACCATAATCTGTTTACCAATTTCAATGTCACTTATTGACCCCTCGGTAGTTCTTGACACCGTTGTAGAGGAAGAAAGAAAGACAATTTTTGAACCTCCATCTTGCATCTTAAGAGTTAAACTCTGCGCATCTTTGCTCAAAACCTCACCCGTAAGAAAACCTTGCCCTGCCGCTCTATTGCCGCCCTGGAAAGCTGTCCCGGCATTTGCTTGAAGTTGTTGGCGCTGCTCTTGGGATAAGTTCTGAAAATTTTGGCGCGAGAACCCAGACATTGAATTTTTACTTTGCTGATATTTCATCCCTCCATAAAACGCTCCGCCTCCGACTACTGCTGCTGTTGCGATTACGATTGCGATTAATTTATTCACACGACTTTTATATTTTATTAACTTTCAAGATCGCTCGACCAAAGCAATCCGTTTTTATTATTCATATCTTAATGCTTCAATCGGATTAAGCGATGCCGCTCGCCGGGCCGGATAATAACCAAAAACGATTCCTATCGCGGCTGACACGCCGAACGCCAAGAGTATCGTGGAAAATGAGACGCTCGTCGCTATCCCGGCGAAACTGGAAACAAGAATCGAAAGAATCCATCCGAGAGCGACACCGATTCCTCCGCCAAGAAAGGTGAGCATAACCGCTTCGGCAAGAAACTGCATTGAGATATCCTTTTTCTTCGCGCCGATTGATTTGCGCAACCCAATCTCCCGTGTTCGCTCGGTGACGGTCGTGAGCATCATATTCATAATTCCAATACCGCCCACGATCAAAGATATACCGGCGACCGCGGCAAGAAAAATCGTGAAAGTGCCAGTGACTTGAGTGAGCGTGCCAAGTATATCTGCCTGTGAAATGATAGAGAAATCAGGGGTTTCTAAATCAACATGGTGTTTATCCGCAAGCGCAATAGTTGCTTCCTGCTGGACTTGGGGCATAAGGTCTTTTGTCTCAACGCTTATCGCGATGGATGAAAGATACTCTCCGCCTGCCAAGATTTTTTGCATGGTGGTCAGCGGCACAAATATCATGTCATCGGGATTAAAAAAGCCGGAGCCGCCTTTGGTTTGGGTCACGCCGATAACTTTGAAGTTGAGCTTATTAATGCGAATTGTTTTGCCGATGGGATCATTGCCCTCACCAAAAAGGTCTTGCGCCACAGTGGGTCCGAGCACCACGACCCGACCCATGCTTCGCAAGTTTGCTTCGGTGATAAATGAGCCGTCTGCCACAGAGACATTGTGCACCATGGCATATTCTGGCGATACTCCGATAACAGTTGAATTGGTATTATTTCCAGTAGCGACAATTTGATATCGTCCTTGCCGTTCCGGCGATACATACGCCACTCCCGCGATTTGACGGATCACGTCAATGTCTTCATTTTTGAGCGTCTGCGCCGAGCCACGGCCAGCCGAGACAAAACCACTGCCTTGCTGGGCAACCCCAGGACTTACTGTTAAAAGGTTAGAGCCGAGCCCCTCAATACTTGATGTGATTGTCCCCGCCGCGCCCTGTCCTATAGAGATCATGGCGATAACCGAGCCAATGCCAATGATAATACCAAGAATCGTGAGGCCTGACCTCGCTTTATTTGCCGAAAGGGCGGTGTATGTTTCTTGAAAAAGGTCTTGGACTTTCATTTTGTGTCGTGATTATGATTATTGATGATGCGCCGATTTTTGACTTTGCCATCCTCAACGATACTTCCGTCTCGGATATTAATAATACGCTCTGCGTGTTCGGCCACATACGGCTCGTGAGTAATTAAAACGATGGTGCGGCCTTGTTCTTGATGAAGCCGCTGGAAAGTATCCAGCACCATTTCGCCTGTTTTGGTATCCAAATTTCCCGTCGGTTCATCAGCAAGAATCAGCGTCGGATTGTTTACGAGCGCGCGGGCAATGGCGACCCGTTGCATCATGCCTCCGGAAAGCTGGTTTGAATAATGATTCCAGAAATTCTCCGGAAACGCCGAACCGCGCAATGCCTCTTTAGCATGCTCTTCCCGTTCTTCTTTTGGCATCCCGGCATATACCAAAGGAAGCGTGACATTACGAAGCACGGTAGTTCTGGGTAGGAGGTTGAATGCCTGAAACACAAAACCAATTTTTTGCATT
>JAUYKD010000038.1 GCA_030700195.1 Candidatus Nealsoniibacteriota bacterium
GAAGTTTTAGAAGGCAAATCTTCGGTTGATGAATCTTTAGTGACCGGAGAATCAATGCCGGTGACTAAAGAAGCGGGGGCTAAAGTAATCGGTTCTACCATTAATCTTTCCGGGGCGCTCCGATTTAAGGCAACCAAAGTAGGTAAAGAAACTTTATTAGCTCAAATTATCAAAATGGTTGAGCAGGCCCAAGCCTCAAAAGCGCCCATTCAGAGATTGGCTGATTTGGTTTCTTCTTATTTTGTTCCAGTGGTAATAGGCATTGCTTTTTTGACATTTATTATTTGGTTCTTTTTTGGACCGGTTCCAGCTTTAACTTTTGCCTTGGTTAATTTTGTAGCGGTTTTAATTATTGCTTGTCCCTGCGCTTTGGGGTTAGCTACTCCTTTAGCTATTATGATAGGCACGGGCAACGCCGCTCAAAGAGGAATTTTAGTGAAAAATGCTGAAACTCTGGAAATCGCTCACAAAATTAAAGCAATTATTTTAGACAAAACAGGCACTCTGACTAAAGGAAAACCAGAATTAACAGATGTTATGGCTTTTGGCGGCGATCAGAAAGAAATTTTACAGCTGGCCGCTTCTTTGGAAAAGTTTTCCGAACATCATTTGGCAAAACCCATTGTTAAAGAAGCGCAAAAAGAAAAATTGGAAGATCTTAAGGTAAATGATTTTGAGGCGGTGGCGGGCAAAGGAATAAAAGGAAATTTAGTAATTGACGGCCGAGAAATTTTTGGAGCGGTTGGCAACCGAGCGCTGATGAAAGAGTTGAATGTATCTTTAACCGATTTTGAGGAAAACATTATCAGTCTTGAAACCGAAGGCAAGACAGTGGTTATTTTGACCTTGGAAAATAAGGTAAGGGGTCTCTTAGCGGTGGCCGATACTTTAAAAAAAGAGAGCGTTGAAGCCGTTAATTTATTGAAAAAAGAAGGTCTGGATGTTTGGATGATTACCGGGGACAATGAAAGAGTGGCCAGAGCCGTTGCTAAGCAAGCCGGGATAGAAAATGTCATGGCTCAGGTTTTGCCTCAAGATAAAGCTGAAAAAGTCAAAGAACTTCAAAAAACCGGAAAATTAGTGGCTATGGTCGGAGATGGAATTAATGACGCGCCGGCCTTGGCTCAAGCTAATTTGGGCATTGCCATGGGCGAGGGGACTGATGTGGCTATGGAGTCAGCCGAAATTACTTTAATGAGGGGCGATTTAACTTTAATTCCCGAAGTAATTTCACTTTCCCGGAGAACTTTGAAAATAATTAAACAAAACTTATTCTGGGCATTTTTCTATAATTCAGCTGGTATTCCGATAGCTGCGGGCCTTTTATATCCCTTTTTCGGCATTTTGCTCAACCCGATTTTTGCGGCCGCAGCCATGGCTTTTTCTTCTTTATCGGTTGTTTTAAACTCTTTGCGCTTAAAACGCGGCTGATATAAAGGAGGAATAGTCCCGCTTACTTTGAAAAACTCTTTCTCTTTCTTCTTGGTTGAATTATAATAAGGTCATGCGAAAATTGGTTTGTTTAATTTTTATTTTAGGGCTGATATTCGGCTACTTTAATTTTGCTTTTGCTCAATCCGACAAAATTCAAATTGATTTTTTCTACAGCGAAACCTGTCCTCACTGTCAAGCAGAAAAAGAGTTTTTAAGGGATTTGAAGCAGAGGTACCCGGAGCTCGAAATAAAAGAATATGAGATTATTAACTCGGCGGAAAACCAGGCGATTCTTAAAGATTTTTACGATAAATATCAGGTTCCTGACGGAGAAAGGGGATGGATACCGGTTACTTTTACTCCGGTTGAGTTTTTCGTGGGGTTTAACGACCAAACCGCCCAAAACATTGAGAATTGCTTGAAGACCTGCTTGGGCGAGGAAAAAAAGACGCCCCAAGCGCTTAGTCTGCCGTTTTTTGGCCAAGTAGATGTCTCTAAAATGTCTTTGCCGGTTTTGACCATTGTGCTTGGAGCTTTTGACGGATTCAACCCCTGCGCTATGTGGGTGCTGCTATTTTTAATCGCTCTTTTAATCAATACTAATTCCAGAAAGAGAATGTGGCTGGTGGCCGGCACGTTTGTTTTTGTTTCAGGCATTGTTTATTTCTTAATATTGAGCGCTTGGTTGAACTTATTTTTGGCGATTTCCTACATTAACTTGACTAGAATTCTAATCGGGGTCTTGGCTGTTTTTGTCGGAGTTTGGCAATTAAAAAACTTTATCACGTACAACCCCGGTGTTTGCAAGGCCCTTGGATTAAAATCCAGATTGGAGAATAAGCTGCGCTCAAGAGCAGAGAAAATAGTCGCTTCTCCCTTTACTTTGGCCATGATAGGCGGGGTTGTTTTTCTTGCTTTGGGGATTAATTTAATTGAGTTTTTCTGTTCAGCCGGCTTGCCGACAATTTATACGCGCATTTTGGCCATGAGCGACATTAGTTCTCTCAGCCATTATCTTTATCTTCTTCTTTACACCTTTATTTTTATACTTGATGATATTATAATATTCTCTGTAGCTGTCATAGCTTTGAGCAAGCTTAACTTTACCGAGAAGTACAATTATTGGACAACCTTGCTGGGAGGAATACTTATTTTCGTTTTAGGTCTTTTGTTAATATTTAAACCCGAGTTATTAATTTTCAATTAGATGGTCAAATTTTTAGGAGCATTGGACATATTTGCCGCAGCGGTTCTTGTCGGGACTGCTTTTCAGCTTTCCATAGCTCATGGCCTTATCATTACTCTGGCTGTTTATCTTTTATTGAAAGCAATCCTATTTTTAAAGGATATCGGCAGTTTGTTTGATATTCTGGCCGGTCTAGCTCTTTTGTTAAGCTTATTCTTTGTCCTGCCCCAGTTTCTTGTTTTTATTGTGGCCGGCTTGGTAGGGTTTAAGGGAATTATGAGTTTATTTGCCTAATGAATACCTTATTTTACATTATCATAGCAACGTTTTTTATAAGTCTGCTTTCTTTTGTCGGGGCTTTAATTTTGTTTTTGAAAGAAAAAATTCTAAATAAAATCATTTTAATTTTAGTAGCTTTCTCTTCCGGAGCGCTTATTGGCGGCGCTTTTCTTCATTTAATACCAGAATCTCTGGAACAAGCCGGGACAAATTTAAATGTTTTTCTCTTTGTTATTCTGGGTTTTTGCGCTTTTTTCATCTTGGAAAGCTTAATCCACTGGCATCATCATCATGCCAAAAAGCACCCGGGCATTATGCCTTTTTCTTATTTAATACTGGTTTCAGATACTGTTCATAATTTTATTGACGGTCTTATTATTGCCGCTGCCTTTGTTGTTTCTTTGCCCGTTGGGTTGGTGACGACATTGGTTATAGTTTTGCACGAAATTCCGCAGGAATTGGGTGATTTTGCGGTTTTGGTTTACGGCGGGGTTCGAAAAAGCAGGGCTTTGCTCTTGAATTTTATTTCCGCCTTAAGCGCCGTATTAGGAGGCGTCGTTGGATTCTTTTTTGCGGCCGAAATAGGCAAATCAGCCATTTACCTTTTGCCTTTTGCGGCCGGCACTTTCATTTATATTGCTGCTTCAGACTTAATTCCGGAAATCAAACAGAAGGCGCCTCCCGGGAAAGCCGTGATTCATTTTTTCGTATTTCTACTGGGGGTTGCTTTTATGTTGTTGATAAAACTGCTATAATAGAGAAAGGTCGGTAAAACACATTAATATTTAATTTTATGGACTTAAAAGGAAAAGTGGCAATTATTACCGGAGCTAGAAGGGGAATGGGCAGAACCCATGCCTTGGCTTTGGCTAAAGCTGGAGCAAAAGTGGTGGTTTCAGATATTTCTTTGGAAGATTGTCAGAAAGTGGCCAAAGAGATTGAAAAGCAGAAAGGAGAGGCCTTAGCCGTCAAGTGCGACGTGTCTAAAAAAGAGGAAGTTGATAAAATGATTCAGATGGCTGTGAGTAAATGGGGAAGAATAGATATTTTAGTTAATAATGCGGGTATCTGCCAATTTAAGCCATTTTTAGAAATGACCGAAAAAGAATGGGATTTGACTTTAGATATCAACCTTAAAGGATATTTCTTTTGCGCCCAAGCGGTTGCCAAGCAAATGGTTAAGCAAAAATCAGGGGTCATAGTTAATATTGCTTCTGTAGCCATGGGCCAACAGGGAATCGGCTTTCCCAATATTGCTCACTACTGCGCTTCCAAGGGCGGGATTGTCGGTTTGACCGAAGCTTTAGCTATTGAATTGGCTCCATATAATATCAGGGTCAATGCTGTTTCTCCGGGGATGATTGAGACCCCGATGATTAGTTCCGTTAAGCAGGACAAAAAAACAATAGAAGCTATATTGTCTCGGGTGCCCCTGCGAAGAGTGGGCAGGCCGGAAGAGGTCTCCAACCTTGTTTTATTCTTAGTCTCGGAAGATTCTTCGTATATAACCGGTTCAACCGTGGTGGTGGATGGTGGCTGGCTGGCCGCTTAAGGGCGATGAGAAATTATTTCTCATCTTAACCTTCTCTCGGTTTCGCCTCGCTCGGTGCTTGACTGGCTTATTGGCTTAAACTACGATAAAGTAATCGCACGGAAAATTCACCCTGTTAAATAATTTCGCCTTTGGCGAAATTGCCGCAAAGCGGCATTTAATAGGGTAAAGGTCGATTCAAACACTAAATTTTAAATTATTTATAATTATTATGGAAGGATATTGCGTAAAATGCAAAGCTAAAAGAGAAATGTCAGAGGCCAAAGAAGTGGAAATGAACGGCAAGGGTGGAGTTAAGAGAAGGGCTATGACTGGAAAGTGCCCCAAGTGCGGAACCAAGATGTTTCGAATTATGGGCAAGGCCTAAGGCGAAGGGAAATTCGTTCTCTTCTTTAACTTCGCTTCCATAAATGGAGCTCGTTACTTAAGGATTTCCGGAAATTCTTAAATATAGACAAAAGCCGCCAAAGGGCGGCTTTTGCTTGGCAAAGATCTTTTTAGCGTTTTAAGATAATTAATGTTGGTTTGAATCTTTGTACCCGCAAACTATTAACAATGGTTTATGCTATGATAATATAATATTGTAATACAATTTATTACAAATTTATGCGTCAAGTTATTAATATTTCGTTGCCAAAAGAATTAAATAAAGCCGTTGAAGAAATCGTCAGGAATAGAAAATACGCTACAAAAAGCGAATTTTTCCGTGATTTTTTAAGATTGTGGATAGAGGGAAAAATCCTTCACGATTTAGCGGAAAGCAGGCAAGAGCTGGTTTCTGGCAAAGGCAAACTCTTGAGATCATTGAAAGAATTAAGATAGTCTTTTTATCCCTCCATGAAGATTTATTATTCGAGTCATTTTGGTTTCATTCCATTGGCGGCCACTCAATTTACAAACTTTGGGATTAAGATAAATTATAATTACTTTCTTTTCGATCTTCATTCCCTTTATCCCGCAAAGCGGGACTCGGATCGTGGTCGATGAATCTAAAGATTCATCTCCACCTTCGTCCCGCAAAGCGGGACTCGGTGCTTGATTTTTTTATTAAAGCGAATAATATAATTATAGTTGTTTCAAATTTAGAAAAAATAGGGAAAATGAAAATGGATATAAGATCTGGTTACCTTGATATTGCTGTTGCAATTATCCAAAATGGTGAGCATGTTTTGATTGCCCAAAGGTCTCAATATCAAAGTCATCCTGGAAAATGGGAATTTCCTGGTGGAAAAGTAGAACCCAGCGAGGCGCTTGAAGATTGTTTGAAGCGAGAACTTTTAGAAGAGCTTGAGATAAAGATTCGAGTTGGAGAACGATTTTTAGTTTTTGAGCATAACTATGAGCCACTAGACAAAAAGATTCATCGTTTCTTTAGTTTTTGGTGCGAAATTTTGGAAGGAAAACCTCTTCTAAAAGAACATCAAAACCTTGCCTGGGTTAGGATCGAAGAGTTGTCCAATTACGATTTCATTGAAGCAGATATACAACTTGTCGAAATTCTTTTAATTAAAGAAAAGAAAGCCTTGTGATTTTATCACGGGGCTTTTGTTTTGTTGATTTAATATTATAATTCTAGTTCTAACATTGTCCACCAGCCCCTGCGAATTTGACACTATTTATCTAATTGATATAGTTAAAACATATGAGGGTGATAAAATGTGACCAATGTAAAAAGAGCATTAAAGAAAAGCCGGTAACTGCAGGAGTCGGATTGCTTTCCACGGTAGAATTATGCGAGAAATGTGGCGCACCAATTTTAAAATTTTTAAGAAAATATAAATTTATAGAAACAAAAACTAATTCAAAACAAAAATATGCTTGACGATAAAGATATTCAAAAACTTATTAAAGTGAGTTATCTAAAGGAGCCGTATCTAAAGGATCCGAGCTCCTTGAGGTAAGTATTGTCCATAATCTTGGGTCTAACATCGTTCATTAGCCCCTGCGGATTTCCGCCTATTCTTTTAGGCGATTTTGGTAGGATAAAAAGATAAATGGAAAAGAAAAGTGTTTTTATTATTTTAGGAACTCTCGTTGGATTGAATATCTTAGCTTGGTCGGCGGTTTATGAGTTATCTAAAGGAGCCGAGCTCCTTGAGGTGACTTTTTTTGATGTGGGTCAGGGAGACGCCATTTTTATTGAAACGCCCCAGCGCCATCAGATTCTAATAGACGGTGGTCCTGATTCTGCTGTTTTAGAAAAAATGGGAAAAGAAATGCCGTTCTGGGATAGAACAATTGATTTAATAGTTTTGACTCATCCGGAGCGCGACCATATGTCCGGTTTGCTTGAGGTTTTAAAAAGATATAAAGTTGAAAACATTTTATGGACAGGAGTTTTAAGGGATACGGCCGAATATAAAGAATGGCAGAGGTTAATTCAAAAAGAAGGCGCTAAAATTTATATTGCTCAAGCAGGCCAACGAATTGAAGGAGGCGAGATTTCCTTTGATATTCTGTATCCGTTTGACAGTTTAGAAGGGCAGGAATTTAAAGATAGCAATGACACTTCGATTATCGCCAAGCTGATTTTCAATGAAACCAGTTTTTTATTTACCGGTGATGCCACCATGAAAGTTGAAAAAAGATTAATAAACGAAGGGGAAGATATTGATTCGGATGTTTTGAAAGTCGGGCATCATGGAAGCAAAACTTCTTCGGCCGGAGAATTTATTCAAGCGGTATCTCCCGGCACGGCGGTTATTTCGGTCGGTGGAGACAATAACTACGGCCATCCTTATCCAGAAACTTTGGCGATTTTAGAAAAATATGGTATAAAGATTCTTAGAACCGATTTAATAGGCGATATCAAAATAATTTCTGATGGGATCAATTTTATTATTCAATAACAATGCAATTCCCAATTTTCAAAACTAAAATCAAAGGAATAACCAAAAAATTCAACCTGAACAATCCTGAAGAGAGAAGAAAGTATTTTGAATTGAAAGCAGGCAAGGAAATTAAAAAGCTTAGGGATTATCTAAAGAAGGGTAATACTTTTATAGTTTATCTTTTAGGAAAGAAGAATTCAGGCAAAGGGACTTACTCCAAGATGTTTGCTGAAATGGTTGATGCGGAGAAAATTGAGCATTTTTCAATAGGCGATATGATTAGGGTGATTGATAAAGAGCTTCAAGACGGCAAAAAAAGAAAAGAGCTCTTTAGTTTCTTGGAGAAAAATTATCGGGGGGCTCGTTCAATCAAGCAGATAGAAGAGCTTCTTAATAAAAGAAGCACCTCAGCTCCTCTTTTGCCCACAGAACTGATTTTAATTTTACTTAAAAGGGAAATCGGCAAAAGGAAAAAGAAAACTATTTTTATCGACGGTTTTCCAAGGGATTTGGACCAGCTGAATTTTACTTTGTTTTTTCGTGATCTTATCGGCTATCGAGACGACCAGGATGTTTTTGTTTTGCTTGACGTTCCCGAAGCTGTGATTGACGAAAGGATAAAGCACCGGAGGGTTTGTCCTGCCTGTCAGACCTCAAGAAACCTAAAGCTTTTGCCGACTTCAAAGGTTGGGTATGACGAAAAGAAAAAGGAATTTTCTTTAATGTGCGACAATCCAAAGTGCTCTGGCCCGAAAATGGCTCCTAAAGAAGGAGACGACAAGGGGATTAAGCCGATTAAGGCGCGGCTGATGAAGGACGAAGAGCTGATTAAGCAGGCCGCTTCTCTCTACGGCATTCCCAAAGTATTTTTAAGAAATTCTGTTCCAAAGAGTTTGGCCGGAGAATATGTTGATGATTACGAGCTTACTCCCGAGTACTGCTATCAATGGGACGGTAAAAAGGTTTTGATTAAAGAAAAAAACTGGGTAATTCCGGACGATGAAGGAAGGCCGTCTTACAGCTTACTGGCTCCTCCGGTAGTTGTTTCTTTATTCAAGCAACTCGTTGAGATTTTGAATCTTTAAAATGTCGGGCTGTGGGGGATCGAACCCCATTCACAGGACCCCCAGCCCTGCATAATACCAATATACGACAGCCCGCGAATTATTTACCGAGTCCCGCGTAGCGGCAATGAGATAAATCTCATTTTGAACTTCACTGCAGTTCGTTGGTTGAAGGTAGAAGATGAGGTTCGCTCATCGCCTTCTTTTACTCATTGCCTTGATGCATTTGGTGCAGGCCTTGATCCGTTTACCGGACGACAAACGCACCCATTGGAGATTCGGGTGTTTTCTTGTTTTAACGGTTGGATTGTATTTTCCTCTTAGTTTTTTTAGTTTCCAAACCATTCTGCCTTTTTTGTCGCAAATTGCGCATTGTCTGCTCATACAAAGATATGCTACCATAAAAGTATGTCGTTGACAATCTTTTCTTTAATCGTTTTGCTTTTTTCAATAATACTTCATGAAATAGCTCATGGCAGCATGGCTTTACGTCTGGGCGACAGCACGGCCAAGCATGCGGGACGGCTAACTCTGAATCCTTTAAAACACATTGATCTTTTCGGCACGATTATTCTGCCGTTTCTTTTGGTTATTATACGCAGCCCTTTTATTATCGGCTGGGCAAAGCCGGTGCCCGTTAATCCATATAATTTGCGCGACCCTAAATGGGGTATGTTAAAAGTATCTTTAGCCGGTCCAAGCGTTAATTTTTTACTGGCGATAATTTTTGGTTTGATAATAAGATTTGTTCCCTTGCCAGAAGCTCTAGCGTCTTTTTTTGGCATAATCGTTTTTTATAATTTTTTATTAGGAATTTTTAACTTAATTCCCATTCCACCGCTTGATGGCTCTCATATTCTTTTTGCTTTTTTATCAGACAGGTTTAATAATCTTAAGGTGTTTTTGTCGCAGTATGGTATTTTCATCTTTATTTTCTTTTTGTTTTTCGGCTGGCTTGATATTATTTTTCAAGGAGCGGCCATTCTTTTTTATTTGACTACCAGCCAGCCGTTTTAAATTTAATTGACTTTAACTTTAATCTCTGATAAGTTTGGGATATAATGCCCACCATTCATCAACTACCGAGTTCCGCGTAGCGGGACGAAGGTGGAAAAGAGGGCGAAGTCCTCTTTGACTTTAACCGAGTCCCGCATAGCGGAACGAAGGTTCAAAGAATTTTATTCTTTTCTATTTTCGCTAACGCTCGATTGTAGATGAATTTCATATAATCATATAATTTATGCCAACCATTCATCAATTGCTCAAAAAAGGAAGAAAGAAAACAAAAAAGCGCACCGGAGCGCCGGCTTTAGAATTTGGATTCAATGTTTTAAAAAACAGGCCCAAAAACTACCCATCTCCTTTTAAAAGGGGAGTTTGCTTGAAAGTATTTACCGCCACCCCCAAAAAACCGAACTCGGCTTTGAGAAAAGTTGCCAGAGTAAGAATTACCAATGGCATGGAAGTCACCGCTTACATTCCGGGAGAAGGCCATAATTTGCAGGAACACTCAATTGTTATGATAAGGGGAGGCAGAGTCAAGGATTTGCCCGGAGTCAGATACCATATTGTCAGAGGAGTATTGGATACAGCCGGGGTTGAAGGAAGAAAACAGGAAAGAAGTAAATATGGAGTTAAGAGACCAAGTTAAATACATGGCAAGAAAAAAAACAAAAAGAGAAATAGCTCCCGATTCAGTTTACAACAGCGTTGTTATTGCTAAATTTATAAACCACATTATGAAGCGTGGTAAAAAAACCATTGCCCAAAAAATCGTTTACAAAGCATTGGACATTATCCAAGAAAAAACCAAGAAAGACCCTTTGGAAACTTTTGAGAAAGCTATTCAGAATGCTTCTCCTTTACTTGAGGTAAAACCCAAAAGAGTCGGAGGAGCAACTTATCAGGTGCCCAGGGAGGTCAGAGGAGACAGAAAATTGACTTTAGCCATTAGATGGATTATTAATGCGGCTAACTCCAAGAAAGGAAAGCCGATGAGGGAAAAGCTGGCCGAAGAATTGATTCTGGCCGCGAAAAACGAGGGTTCAGCCATTAAAAAGAAAGAAGATACGCATCGCATGGCCGAAGCCAACAGGGCTTTCGCTCATTTCTCGTGGTAATAATTTATGCCCAGAAAATATCCGATAGAAAGAGTCAGAGATATCGGCATCATTGCTCACATTGATGCAGGGAAAACAACCTTTACTGAAAGGGTTCTTTTCTATACGGGCATTTCTCATAAAATTGGGGAAGTGCACGAAGGAAAAGCAATTATGGATTGGATGGTTCAGGAAAGGGAAAGAGGAATTACCATAACTTCAGCCGCTACGACGTGTTTTTGGAAGGCTGAAGGGGGAGAGGAACATAGAATCAATATTATAGATACCCCGGGCCATATTGATTTTACAGCCGAAGTTCAAAGATCTTTAAGAGTGCTTGATGGAGCGGTTGTTTTGTTTGACGGGGTGGCCGGGGTTGAGCCGCAATCAGAAACAGTCTGGCACCAGGCCGATAAATTCAAGGTTCCCCGTATTTGCTTTATTAATAAACTGGATCGTCTCGGAGCTTCTTTTGAAAAAAGCTTGGATTCAATCTTGGAGAAGCTGACGCCCAACGCTCTGGCCATACAGCTGCCCATCGGGGCTGAAGACAAGTTTGAGGGTGTGATTGATTTGCTGAAAATGAAGGCTTTAAAGTTTGAAGGCGAGTCAGGAGAACAAACCAAGGAAGAAGAAATTCCCTCCGATCTTTTAGAAAAAGCTAAAGAATGGCGGGAGAAGATGGTTGAAAGAATAGCCGCGGAAGATGAAGAGCTTCTGGAAGATTATTTAGCTAAAAAAGAAATTTCAGTAGACGCTTTGCAAAAAGCTTTAAGAGAAGCCGCGCTTGATTATCGGCTTGTTCCGGTTTTGTGCGGCTCTGCCCTAAAAAATAAAGGAGTACAGCAAGTGCTTGATGCAGTAGTTTATTATTTGCCCAGCCCGATTGATACGCCTCCCATCAAGGGGATTGATTTGAAAACAGGCAAGGGAATAGAAAGAAAGGCGGATGATAACGAGTTGTTTTCAGCTTTGGCTTTTAAGGTGGCTACTGATCCGTACGTCGGGACTCTGACTTATTTCAGAGTTTATTCAGGAACTTTAAAAAAGGGATCTTATGTTTTAAATTCAACCACCGGAGAAAAAGAAAGAATTGGCCGTATTTTAAGAATGCATGCTCAAGAGAGGGAAGAGGTGGAAGAGCTGTATACCGGAGACATTGCAGCTACGGTCGGACTTAAAAACACTTCAA
This sequence comes from Candidatus Nealsoniibacteriota bacterium, assembly GCA_030700195.1. Lineage (GTDB taxonomy): Bacteria > Patescibacteriota > Minisyncoccia > Minisyncoccales > MHMH01 > JAUYKD01. The sequence continues at coordinate 11,638 of JAUYKD010000038.1, forward strand.
CCGGACACACGATGTGCGATGAAAAAGAGCCGATTATTCTTGAAAAAATTGTCTTTCCTGAGCCGGTTATTTCTATCCGCATTGAACCGAAAACAAAAGCTGACCAAGAAAAAATGGGCTTTGCTTTGAAGCGTTTGGCTGATGAGGATCCGACCTTCAAAATTAAATCTGATCCTGAGACAGGCGAAACCATAATTTCCGGAATGGGGGAGCTGCACTTGGAGATCATCGCCGATAGGATGAAAAGAGAGTTTAAGGTAGAGGCCTCTGTTGGCAAGCCGCAAGTAGCTTACAAAGAAACTATAAAACAGGAAACAGAAGCAGAAGGAAAATATATCAAGCAATCAGGGGGCAGGGGGCAGTACGGCCATGTCTGGCTAAGAGTTTTGCCTAAAGAAAGGGGAGAAGGATTTGAGTTTGTTAATGAGATAAAAGGAGGAGTTATCCCGCAAGAATATATTTCAGCTATTGGTAAAGGGGTAAAAGAAGCCATGGACAAGGGCGTGGTGGCCGGTTATCCAATGGTTGATATGCAGGTTGTTTTGTTTGACGGTTCCTATCACGAAGTTGACTCATCTGAAATAGCTTTTAAAATTGCCGGGGCCATGGCTTTGCAATCAGCCTGCAGAAAAGCCAAGCCGGTTTTGTTGGAGCCGATTATGAAACTTGAAGTTGTAATTCCTGAAAGCTTTTTTGGAGATACTATTGGTGATTTATCCTCAAAGCGCGGTAAGATTGAAGAAACAAAAGACCGGCTTAAGATGAAGGTGATTGAGGCTAAAGTTCCTTTGTCTGAAATGTTCGGCTACGCAACTTCGCTCCGCTCGTTGACCGAAGGCAGAGGAAATTTTTCCATGGAGTTTGACTGCTATTCTGAAGTACCCAATAATATCGCTCAAGAAATAGTTGAAGGGAAGAGAAAATAAATTCGCTAAGTTTCATAAAAGAAGGGCTTTTTTTTGTGATTTGATTATAGAAAGATTACGGATTTTTAGAGGCAAGTAATTTTTAGTTGACATGTTGATTTAGGCGGGGTAGGATAAGAAGGTAAACTTTATTGCTTAATGGATTTAAATGAAATCAAAAAAATAATAGGGGAAGAAGGAGGAAAAATTATTGTTGTTGAGAACAACGAGCCGGTTTTGGTTATTGTTTCGTACAACGACTATCAAAATAAAAAGCAAAAGCCGGAGAAAAAGACGGAGAATATTTTACCTAAGGAAGTAGAAGAAGAGGAGCTGAAGATAGAAGACTTGCCTTTCTAGTCTTGACCCCGTTAGAAGTCTTAGCCAGAAAAAATTATTTTAATTTTTTCTGCAAGGCATAACGAGGGTATAACTAAAAACAAAGGTTTATCTGAAATTAGCTTTGTGATATATAAGACAGACTTCTAACGGGGTTGACAATTCTTTCCAAGTTTACTAAGATAATAGCTAGTTGCCAAGTCCCGCGCAGCGGAACAAAGGCAAAGATGAGAACGAAATTCTCATCGCTTGATAATAATTAATTAATAAGGAAAAAAACATATGGCCGAGAAAGAAAAGTTCATGAGGGTAAAGCCCCACGTTAATGTAGGCACCATTGGTCACGTTGACCATGGAAAAACCACGCTTACCGCCGCTATCCTTCATATTTTAAATCTGAAGGGTTTTAAAGTTTCGGAGAAATCTGTAGACCAGATTGATTCAGCTCCGGAAGAAAAAGCAAGAGGGCTAACTATTTCTGTTTCTCATTTGGAATACGAAACCGAGAAAAGGCATTATGCCCACATTGACTGTCCGGGTCACGCTGACTACATTAAAAATATGATTACCGGGGCGGCTCAAATGGACGGCGCTATTTTGGTAGTTTCAGCTCCAGACGGACCAATGCCTCAAACCAGAGAGCATATTCTTTTAGCCAGACAAGTTGGTTTGCCTTCAATTATTGTCTTTTTGAACAAATGCGATGCGGTAGACGACCCGGAAATTATTGACCTGGTTGAATCAGAAGTCAGGGAGCTTTTGAATAAATATAAGTTTCCCGGAGACAAAACTCCGATTATACGAGGTTCAGCCATAAAAGCGCTTGAAGCTAAATCAGCCGATGATGAAGCAGCTAAGTCAATTATGGATTTGGTTAAGGCTTTGGACGAATCAATTCCTGAACCGGTCAGGGAAATTGACAAACCTTTCTTAATGGCTATTGAAGACGTTTTCTCAATTGAGGGTAGAGGAACAGTGGCTACGGGAAGAATAGAAAGGGGAATTGTTAAGTCTAACGAAGAAGTGGAATTAGTCGGTATTAAACCAACAGTTAAAACCACGGTTGTCAGTCTGGAAATGTTTAATAAGATTCTTGACGAAGGAAGAGCCGGAGACAACGTTGGTGTTTTACTCAGAGGTCTAAAGAAAGAAGACGTTGAAAGAGGCCAGGTTTTAGCTAAAACAGGCACGATGACTCCTCACACTGAATTTGAGGGAGAGATATACGTTTTGACAAAAGAAGAAGGTGGCAGACATACGCCGTTTTTTCCCGGATACAAACCTCAATTTTATATAAGAACCACTGACGTTACGGGAGACGTTACGTTGCCCGAAGGCACTGAAATGGTTATGCCCGGAGATACGGTTAATTTGAAAGTTAAGTTGATTGTTCCGGTGGCTTTACAAGAACAGCAAAGGTTTGCCATTAGAGAAGGAGGCAAGACAGTGGGAGCCGGAGTTGTCACAAAGATCATAAAATAATTTTAATAGCGAGTCCGCCTGAGGCGGACGAAGCTTAAGATGAAATTTATTTCATCGCCCAGCGAGTCCCGCTTAGCGGGACGAAGCTGGAGATGAATCTTTAGATTCATCGACTAAGAATGCCTAAGAAAAAGACAGAATCAGTTGAAAATGAAGTTAGGCCTAAGATACGCATAAAGCTGAGGGCCTATGACCATAAGGTAATTGATAAGAGCGCTCGCGAGATATGTGAGACGGCTTTACGTTATGGGGTTGAAATTTCAGGTCCGGTACCTTTGCCAACGGAAATTCAGAAATACACGGTCAATCGGTCAAGTTTTATTCATAAAGATGCCAGAGAGCAGTTTGAAATGAGAATCCATAAAAGATTAATTGACATTTTAACTCCCAACAGCCGGGTGATAGATGCCTTAATGAACTTAACTCTGCCGGCCGGCGTAGATATTGAAATCAAAATGTAAACAGAAAATCGCCAAAAGGGCGATTTTGGTAAAATAAAATATGGGATTTGACAGAGTTTGTGTATAATGTTAGATTTATAGAAGGTTTAATAACATGTTTTTATTTACTTAAATAAGAAACATCAGTTAAATTGCCTCGGAGAACTGGGCAATGGCCCAGTTTTTGATTATAATGGAAAAATTCATATTAGGTTTAAAATTAGGCATGAGTCAGATGTTTGATGAAAAGGGCAATGTTGTGCCTCTAACTTTAGTTGAAGCGGGTCCATGCCAAGTTACTCAAATGAAAACTAAAGAAAAAGATGGATACGAGGCTGTTCAAATTGGTTTTAAGCAAATTGAAAAAAAGATTAAGAAATCAATGAAGAAAAAACCGTTTCGTTACCTTAAAGAGTTCAAAATTGTCGAAGAGGATAAATCCTCTTCTTCACCTTTCGCTGCGGCTCAGGTATTAGACGTTTCTTTATTTAACGAAGGAGATAAGGTTAAGATTTCAGGTGTTTCTAAAGGAAAAGGATTCCAGGGACCGGTTAAAAGATGGGGGTTTTCAGGCAGAAACGCCACTCACGGAGTTAAACATGAACATAGAACATTGGGGTCTGTGGGTACAACCGGCCCTCAAAGAGTTATGAAGGGGAAGAAAATGGCTGGTCGCATGGGTTCAGATAGAGTAACAGTTAAGAATTTAAAAGTGGTAAAAGTGGATAAAGAAAATAATTTATTAGCTATCGCAGGAGCCGTGCCCGGAAAAAACGGTTCATTATTAGAGATTAGGGGAAGATGAAGACACAAATTTTTGACCAAACCGGAAAAGAAATCGGACAAGCCTTGCTGCCAAAGGAAATTTTCGGTTTAGAATTAAGTTCTGATTTAGTTTATCAAACAGTTTTTTCTCAAACAGCTAACCGTCGGCAAGGATCGGCTCATACTAAGGACAGAGGAGAAGTTAGCGGTGGAGGAAAAAAGCCTTGGAGGCAAAAAGGCACTGGTCGGGCTAGACATGGTTCAATTCGTTCACCTCTTTGGAAGGGGGGAGGAGTTACATTTGGTCCGAATAACGCAAAAGTTTTTAAGAAAAAAATCAATAAAAAATCACAGAGAAAAGCTTTATTGATGGTCTTATCCGCCAAAGCGCAGAAAAATCTGATTGTTTTGGTTGATAAGCTGAAAATCGAGAAACCGAGAACCAAGGAAATGGGTGAAATCTTAAAAAACCTTCCGTGTAAGGAAGGCAAATGCTTGATTGTTTTGCCGGTTATGGATAAAAACATAATTTTATCTGCCAGAAATCTCGAGAATGTTAAAGTTATGCAGGCTAAAGATTTGAATGTTTTGGATGCCTTGAGCTGCAAATATATGGTTTTGCCGAAAGAATCAATAAAAGTTATCAAAGAAACCTTTGTAAGTCGATGAAAATAAATTTTAATCTTCAACTTCGTTCCGCTATAGCGGAACTCGGTAAATAATTATGGCTTTATTTGATATTTTTAAAAAAAAGGTTGGGAAAAAAGAAAAGACTGAAAAAAAAGAACAAAAGAAAGAAATTAAAATTGCAGAAAAACCGAAAAAGACTGTTGTAAAAAAGGAAAAGAAGGAAGCGCCTCTTCCGTCAAAACCGCAGAAAACATCTCCCAATGCTTACTCTATTTTGAAAGGGCCGCATATTACCGAAAAAGCGACCGAATTGGTTTCAGCCAACCAGTATATTTTTAATGTTTATGTTAAAGCTAACAAGCCGGAGATTAAAAAAACAATAGAAGATATTTATGGAGTTAAGGTAGTTAGCGTCAATATTGTTAATATTCCAGCTAAAAAAAGAAGATTAGGGAAAATAGAGGGTTGGAGGAAGGGATATAAAAAAGCGATTGTTAAAATAAAAGCAGGGCAAAAAATAGAAGTTTTACCCCGTTAAATAATTTTACTAAAGTAAAATTGTTGCGAAACAACATTTAACAGGGTGAACCGAGATAATATGTTAAAGAACTTAGCGACAAAAGAAAACTTCAGATTATTAACCAAAAAGAAGCCGGAAAAAGGTTTGCTCTTAAAATTGCAGCAAAGATCAGGCAGAGGGTCCAGCGGGAGAATAACAGTTAGACATCAAGGCGGGGGAGCTAAAAAACTTTATCGTCTAGTGGATTTCGGACAGGAAAAATTGGATATCAAGGCAAAAGTTGCTTCTTTGGAATACGATCCTTACAGATCTTCCTTTATTATGCTTTTAGAATATCAAGGAGGAGATAAGCGCTATCGTTTAGCTCCTCAAGGATTAAAGGTTGGAGACAGCGTTGTTTGTCAGGAAAAAGCTGATTTAAATATAGGCAATAGAATGAAATTAAGACATATTCCGGTTGGAACTTCTGTTTACAATATTGAACTTATTCCCGGTCAGGGCGGAAAATTAGCCAGGGGAGCCGGTACATCGGCCAAGGTTTTGGCGCATGAGGAAAAATACTGTAATATTGAGATGCCTTCGGGAGAAGTAAGAAGGACGTCTGAAGAGTGTTTTGCTTCTATCGGCGCTCTTTCCAGGGCAGAGCATATTTACACAGTATTGGGAAAAGCGGGTAAAGCGCGCCATAAAGGAATAAGGCCCAGCGTTAAAGGTTCAGCCATGATTCCTGCAGATCACCCGCATGGAGGAGGAGAAGGGAGAGCCCCAATCGGATTGAAATATCCCAAGACCCCTTGGGGAAAACATGCTTTGGGAGTCAAAACAAGAAAAAGGCATCTGACGGATAAATATATAATTCAAAGAAGGTCAAAGAAATCAAAGAAATAAATTTCTTTTCTACCTTCGTCCTGCTTCGCAGGACTCGGTAAATAATTATGTCAAGAAGTTTAAAAAAAGGTCCATATGTCGATGAAAGGGTATTGAGAAAGCTGAAGAATTTAAAGCCGGGAGACAAGGCCATTATTAAGACATGGGCAAGAAGCTGCGCTATAAGTCCTGAAATGATTGGGTTTACCTTTGGAGTTCATAATGGCAAAGAACACGTGCCAGTCCACATTACTGAAGATATGGTCGGACATCGCCTGGGCGAATTTAGTTCAACGACTAAGTTTGGCAGGCATGGAGGCAGAATGCAGAAAGATATTGAGACGAAAGAAGCTGGTAAAGAAACTCAAAGCATAAAAATCGAACAAAAAGAATGAACCCCGTTAGAAGTCTTAGAATTTAAAATTTTGATGAGAAAATTTTTAAATTTGAATAAATAAAATATATCAACTATAAAAATCAACTATGTCCAATAATAATTATCATAGAACAGAAAAAGCAACTTCTAACGGGGTGAAAAGCAAAGCCAAACTCAACTATTTAAGAATAGCTCCGAGAAAAGTAAGATTGGTGGCCGATATAATTCGCGGCAAATCTGTTTTTGACGCCAGGAATATTTTGGGCTTTACTATTAAGAAAGCGGCTCATCCCATGTTGAAGCTTTTGAATTCAGCCGTAGCTAATGCCGGGGATATGCCAGTAGAGAATCTTTTCATATCAAAAGTTGAGGTTAATGAAGGCCCGAAATTAAAAAGGTCCAGGCCCAGAGCTCGGGGCAGAGCATACGAGATACAGAAAAAGACAAGTCATATTATTATTGTTCTGGATGAAAAAATAACAAAATCTAAAAAACCCAGAAGAAAGGCAAAACCTTCCGCTGGTCTAAAAAAACATGAGTCATAAGGTGCATCCAAAATCATTTAGGTTGAGAAATTCCAGCGATTGGGATTCCAGATGGTTGAGCAAGAAAAATATGCCCCAGTATTTGGAGGAGGATTTTAAGATTAGGCAATTTCTTGAGAAGAAGCTCAAAGAGTGCGCCATGGAGCGCGTTGAAATTGAAAGATTCTCAGAAAAAATTAATGTTATTATCAATAGCGGTCGTCCCGGTTTGATTATAGGAAGAGGCGGCAAAGGAGCGGAAGATCTGAAAAAAGAAATAGAAAAATTTTTAAAAGCCAAATCAGAGGTAAGAATTGAAATAAGAGAGATTAAAAATGTTTGGGCTTCAGCTTCTTTATCGGCTCAATGGGTGGCTCAGCAGCTGGAAAAGAGAATGCCGCACCGTCGTGTTTTAAAACAGGCCATGGAGAAAATTATAGCTAATAAAGAAGTAAAGGGAGCTAAAATAGAAGTTTCAGGAAGATTAGGCGGCTCTGAAATCGCCAGAAGAGAATGGCTGAAAAAGGGAAGATTGCCATTGCAGACCTTGAGAGCTATAATTGATTACAACCAATCAGAGGCTTTCTGTACGTACGGAGTTATCGGCGTTAAAGTTTGGATTTATAAAGGTGAAAGATTTGAATAGCGATGCTTTATCCTAAAAAAGTAAAACATAGAAAATGGCATAGGGGTAAAAGAAGAGGCAAGGGAATAGAAACCAGAGGAACTGAGCTGAGCTTTGGCAGTTTTGGCTTAAAAGCCCAGGACGGTAAATGGCTAACTGCCCGTCAGATTGAAGCTGCCAGAAGAGCAATCATTAGATATTTAAAGAAAGGCGGCAAGCTTTGGATAAGGATTTTTCCGGATAAGCCTGTAACCCAAAAAGGGACAGAAGTGCCGATGGGCGGCGGCAAAGGAGGAGTTGACCATTATGTTTCTGTGGTTAAGCCGGGTAGAATGCTTTTTGAGTTAGAGGGGATAAAAGAAGAGATGGCCAGAGAAGCGTTTAAGAAAGCAACTACCAAGTTGCCAATTAAGACTAAATTTGTTAAGAAATGAACCCCGTTAGAAGTCCTAGCCCGAAAAAATTTAGATTAAATTTTTTCTGCAAGGCAATAACGAGGGAATAACCAATAATAAATGTTTGTCTGAAATTAGCTTTGTGCTATATTAAGATAGACTTCTAACGGGGTGAAGATACAAGACCTTCGCCAAAAAACAAAGCAAGAAATCGCAAAACTCCTGGTTGATAGCCGGGAACGTTTAAGATTATTAAGATTTGACCTGGCAGCCGGCAAAGTGAAAAATGTCAGGGAAATCAGACAGCTTAAAAAAGATATTGCCAGAATATTAACATTGCTAATTGAGCTCCGCGATAGCGGAGCGAAGATAAAGAAGAGAATAAAATTCTCTTCGCCTAAATAACATGCCCCGTTAGAAGTCTTAGCCAGAAAAAATTTGAATTAAATTTTTTCTGCAAGGCAATAACGAGGGTATAACCAATAATAAATATTTGTCTGAAATTAGTTTTATGCTATATTAAGACAAACTTCTAACGGGGTATGCCAAAAAAGAAATTATCCGGAGTTATTACTTCGGTCAAAATGAAAAATACAGCGGTTGTTAAGGTAGAGAGGCTCAAGCGGCATCCAAAATACCTTCGGACATATAAGATTCACAAAAAATACAAAGCTCATATTGAAGGAGCTGAATATGCCGTGGGAGAAAAGGTTATTATTGAAGAGTGCGTGCCTGTGAGCAAAGATAAAAAGTGGAAAGTTATTAAAAAAGTCGATGACAAAATTTCGTTAGTCAATGAAAAATAAATTTTTCATTTCCAACTTTACCCTCGTTAGTCAATGAAAAAGGGCGATGAGAACTTTGTTCTCATCTTCACCTTCGTTTTAATAAATTAAAACTCGGTCAATGATCCAAACAAGAACAATGTTAAAAGTAGCGGATAACAGCGGGGCAAAAATCCTTCAGTGTTTTCAGATATTGGGAGGCACCAGACACAGATACGCAAAGTTGGGAGATATTATTGTCGGCACGGTTAAAAAGGCAGAGCCGAGAAAAGTTGTTAAAAAGCACGCGGTTGTCAGAGCGGTCATTGTCAGACAAAGAAAGGAATTAAGGCGGCCGGGAGGCACTTATATCAGGTTTGATGATAATGCCTGCGTTATTCTGGAAGAAAAGACAAAAGAGCCAAAGGGTGGAAGAATTTTCGGTCCAATTGCCAAAGAAGTCAAAGAAAAAGGATTTGATAAAATAGCCGCTATGGCCGAAGAATTAGTGTAGGCGATGAGAATAGAATTCTCATCTTCAACTTCGTCCCGCTGCGCGGGACTCGTTCAATGAAAATACATAAAGGCGACCAAGTATTAATAATTTCAGGAAAAGACCGAGGCAAAAAAGGTAAGGTTTTAGACGTGTTTCCGAAAATAAATAAACTGCTTGTTGAAGGGGTAAATATAAGGAAAAAGCACGTCAGACCCAAGAAGGGCGGAGAAAAAGGTCAGGTGGTGGAAATGCCAAGCCAAATTGCTTCTGCTAATGTTATGCTGCTTTGCTCGAAGTGCAATAAACCGACCAGAATAGGCAGCAAAATCGTTTCAAATAAAAAATATCGCATTTGTAAAAAATGTAAACAAGAAGTCTAGTATGTTAAACTTAAAAGAAAAATACATAAAAGAAGTTATTCCGGCCATGCAAGAGAAGTTTGGTTTTAAAAGTGTTATGGCTGTGCCAAGATTGGAGAAGGCTGTTGTTAATACCGGATTTGGCAGGGAAATTGTCGGCAAAACATCGGACGAGCAGAAGAAAATCATTGACTCTGTTATTGCAGATTTATCTTTAATCTGCGGCCAAAAAGTTGTCGGGACGAAAGCCAAGAAAGCCATAGCTTCTTTTAAAACAAGAAAGGGCATGGTTATCGGAGCCCGTGTTACTTTAAGAGGACAGAAAATGTACGACTTTCTGGGAAGATTAATAAATATCGCTTTGCCCAGGTCCAGGGACTTTCAGGGGATTGAGCCAAAGTCAGTTGATAATGGAGGCAATTTAACCATAGCCGTTAAAGAACATATTTCTTTTCCTGAAGTTTCTCCGGAAAAGGCAAAAAGTATTTTTGGTTTTGAAGTAACAGTAGCAACTACGGTGAAAAATCGCGAATTCGGATTAGAATTATTTAAATTACTGGGATTTCCTATTAAAAAATAATATGGCAAAAAAATCGCAAATAGCCAAATCAAAAAAGAAGCCCAAGTTTTCGAGCAGAATTGTCCGGCGCTGTTTTAGGTGCGGTAGGAAAAGAGCTTTTATGAGAAAGTTCGGGCTTTGCCGTATCTGTTTTAGGGAAATGGCTAACAAAGGACTTATCCCAGGAGTTCAAAAATCAAGCTGGTAAATTTATGAATCCAACAATTGACATGCTCAATAGAATAAGGAATGCTCAGGCAGTGTTGCATCCTCAAGTCGAGGTAATGTTTTCTAATCTGAATTACGAAATCGCCAAGATTTTGGAGAAAAAAGGATTTATTGGAAAAATCACTAAAGGCAGTAAGAAAAAGATTAAAACTCTTGAACTTATTTTAAAATACGACAATAAAATGCCGGCCATTACCGGTCTTAAAAAGATTTCAAAGCCCGGGCAAAGGATTTATATGCCTGCTAAAAAAATAAAGCAAATAAAAGGCGGATATGGCATAGTGATTGTTTCAACGTCTAAAGGAATTATGACGGGGAAAGAAGCCAGGCGTCAGAATCTTGGAGGAGAAATTATTTGCGAAATATGGTAAATATATTATGTCAAGAATAGGCAAAAAACCAATTGAAATACCCAAAGACGTAGAAATAAAGATTGAGGGGAATAGAGTCTCTGTTAAGGGCAAAAGAGGCGAACTTTCGCTTGAAGTCAGGCCTGAAATTAAGGTGGAAGCTAAAGAAGGGAAAGTGTTCGTTCTTTGCGAAAACCAGGAATACAAAGCTTTTTGGGGGTTGACCAGAGCTCTTATCGCTAATATAATCCAGGGTGTTGTCCAGGGATACGAAAAGAAATTGGAGCTTGTTGGAGTTGGCTATAAAGTAAACGTTGAAGGAAAGGATTTGGTTTTGAATATTGGATTGAGCCATCCTGTAAAAATGAAAGCTCCGGAAGGCATCAGCTTTTTAACGGAAAAGAATATTATTACTATTTCTGGCATTGATAAAGGTTTAGTCGGACAGACAGCCGCCAGCATAAGGAAAATCAGACCGCCCGAGCCCTACAAGGGCAAGGGGATTAAATATGTGGATGAGCAAATTAGAAGAAAAGAAGGTAAAAAAGCGGCCACTTCTTCAGCTTAATTATGTTTAATAAACACCAAACAAGAGAACGTCGAAAAAGAAGAGTCAGAGCGAAAATGTCAGGCACAGCCAAAAAGCCCCGTCTTTGCGTTTTCAGGTCTTTAAATCATATTTATGCCCAGTTGGTGGATGATGAAAAAGGAAAGACTATTATGGCTGCTAACGATAAAGAGATTAAAAAAGGGAAGAGAACTAAAGTTGATTTAGCCAGGGAAGTAGGAAAGCTGATTGCCAAGAAGGCAAAAGACCTGCCCGCCAGTCGGCGGGTTGAAAAAGTTGTTTTTGACAGAGGTTCTTATAAGTACCACGGCCGAGTTAAGGGGGTGGCGGAAGGAGCCAGGGAAGGCGGGTTGAAGTTTTAAAAATATGGAAAAATCATTTTCAAAATTTAGAAGGAGAGGACCGGAAAGGCCAAAGGATGATTTTGAATCCAAGCTTTTGGATTTAGCCAGAATTTCTCATACCAGAGCCGGAGGAAGAAAAATGAGATTCAGGTCGGTGGTTGTTATTGGAGACAAAAAAGGCAAGGTTGGTTTGGGCATTGCTAAGGGTCAGGATGTGGCCGCTTCCGTTGAAAAAGCAACCAGGCTTGCTAGAAAGCATTTAATACAAGTTCCCATGAGCGGGGAGACAATTCCTCATGAGGTTATTTCAAAAGTCGGCGCTTCAAGAATTTTATTAAGGCCACAAAGAAGAGGCAGGGGATTGGTAGCCGGAGGAACAGTCAGAGTGGTTTGCAGTTTGGCCGGGATTAAAGATATTTCTTCAAAAGTTTTAAGCAGGACAGGCAATAAAATCAATAATGCCAGAGCAACCATAGAGGCCTTAAAAAAGCTTAAGGAGAGAAAATAATTTATGCAGCTTCACGAAATTAAACCAATCCATAAGAAAAAAAGAAGGAAGAGAGTGGGCCGGGGAGGCAAGAGAGGAACTTATTCTGGCCGAGGTATAAAGGGCCAGAAATCAAGGGCAGGCAGAAAGCTTGTGCCTGAAATTCGGCATTTGATTAAAAGATATCCTAAATTAAGAGGATACAGGTTTAAGAGCATTCATCTTAAACCGGTGGTGGTCAATTTGGGGTTTTTAGAAAAGGAATTTAAGGCGGGAGATATAGTCAGCCCTGAAATATTGCTAAAACAAGGATTAATTCGTAGAATAAAAGGGAAAGTTCCTACAGTTAAAATATTAGCTGGAGGCAATCTTGTTAAGAAAATTGAAGTTGAAGGGTGCAAAGTATCTAAAGCTGCCAAAGAAAATATTGAGAAAGCCGGAGGAACCGTTCAATGAACCTTTGGTTCATTTCCATCTTCAATAAATTTTTCATTTATTTTGATGTTAAATAAAACATGCAGTGGTTAAATAAAGTTATTCAAGTTTTTAAGATTCGCGATCTCCGAAATAAAATTCTATTTGTTTTGGCGATTTTTGTTGTTTTTCGGCTGATGGCCAGCATTCCTATGCCTGGTATTTCTATTGAAAATATCAAGCAGTTTTTTGATCAATTCCAGGTTTTCGGACTTTTAAATCTGTTTACCGGAGGTACGCTTTCTAATCTTTCAATAGTTATGCTGGGGCTTGGCCCTTATATCACCGCCACTATTATTATGCAGCTTTTAACCATGATTTTTCCGGCCATGGAAAGAATGTATAAAGAAGAAGGAGAAGCGGGTAAAAGAAAGTTTTCTCAATATAGTAGGCTTTTGACTGTTCCTTTGGCCATGCTTCAGGGATACGCCATGTTGAGCTTGTTCCAAAGGCAAGGAGCCATTGGAGAACTGACCCCGATCATTATTTTATCTTCAATCGTTACTGTGGCGGCCGGTGCTTTATTTTTAATGTGGCTGGGCGAGCTTATTACGGAAAAAGGCATTGGCAATGGAGTCAGTCTTTTGATTTTTGCGGGAATTATCGCTAGCGTGCCAGCCAATATCGGAGAATTGATCGCTAAATGGGATTCTTCCCAAGCTCCTGCTTTTTTGCTCTTTTTCGGCATGTCTTTATTGATTATTGCCGGAGTTGTCATGGTCAATGAGGGCAGGCGCAATATCCCGGTGTCTTACGCTAAAAGAGTCAGGGGCATGAAAATGTACGGGGGAGTTTCAACTTATCTTCCTTTGAACGTTAATCCGGCCGGCGTTATCCCGATTATTTTCGCTCTGTCAATTATGCTTTTCCCGGGGATGATAGCGAACTTTTTATCAGGCGCGGGAGGATTTGTCGGCAGTGCCGCCCAGACAGTTGGCAATCTTTTTGAAAATCCCTGGGTATACGGCACTTTGTACTTTCTTTTGGTTTGTTTGTTTACTTACTTTTACACGGCCGTAACCTTTGATCCCAAGTCCGTAGCCTCAAACCTTCAGAAAATGGGCGGTTTTATTCCGGGCATCAGACCCGGAGAGTCAACTGCCAACTTTCTTTACTATATCTTAAACAGGGTTTTGCTTATTGGCGCTTTGTTTTTGGGCACCATTGCTGTTTTGCCTTCGATTATAGGCGGAATTACGGGCATCACCGCTTTTTCTTTCTTGATCGGCGGTACGGCCCTGTTAATCGTTGTTTCAGTTGTTTTAGAAACAATGCGTCAGGTTAATTCTCAATTGCAAATGAGAGAGTATGAAACTTTCTAAATATTAAAACTTATGAAAAAACCGCAAATCGTTATCTTATTAGGTTCTCCGGGCGCCGGTAAAGGCACTCAAGCAGAGCTTTTATCAGATAAGCTTAATTTATATTATTTAGAGACAAGCAAGCTTATTGAAGCAACCGTTATGAAGGCTAAAGAAGGAGAATCCATAGAAGTAGAAGGAAAGGAGTATTCTTTAACAGAAGAAAAGAAACTGTGGCTGGCCGGAGTTTTATGCAGCCCTCCTTTTGTTAGTTTTCTTGTTAAGCAAAAACTTAATCAATTAGCTGAAGAAGGCAAGGGTATAGTTATGGCAGGTTCTCCTAGAACATTGCCAGAAGGTAAAGACCAAGTTCCTTTGCTCAAGAAACTTTACGGCGCAGAAAATATTAAAGTTGTTTTGATTGAATTGACTCCCGAGCAGACAATCTGGAGAAATTCCCACAGAAGAATTTGCGATTTAATGCGTCATCCGATTTTATATGCGGAAGAAACAGAAAAACTTACTCATTGTCCGCTTGATGGATCAAAATTGATTAAAAGAGAAGGGTTAGATGAGCCGGAAACTATTAAAGTAAGATTAAAAGAATATAAAGAAAGAACTCTTCCTTTGGTTGGATATTTTACAGAAGAAGGATTGAAAGTGGAAAAAGTTAACGGTGAACAGTCAGTTGAGGCTGTGCATCAAGATATTTTAAAATCTCTGTAGTCGATGATTACCATAAAAACAAAAGAAGAAATCAATATAATGTCAGAAGGCGGTAAAATCCTGGCAGGAATCATGAAGGAATTGGAAAAAATGGTTAAGCCGGGGATTACTACTCAAACATTGGACAGGGCTGCTGAAGCCCTGGTTTTAAAATCAGGCGGCAAGTGCTCGTTTAAAGAGTATGAAGGCTATCCTAGCTGTTTATGCGCTTCTATTAACAACGAACTCGTACATTCGCAGCCATCAGAAAGAGTTTTAAAAACTGGTGATATTATTTCGCTTGATTTGGGTATTTTATATAAGGATTATCATTCTGATATGGCTCTGACCGTGGCTGTCGGCAAAATTTCTCCTGAAGCCCAGCGGCTCATCAGAATTACTAAAAAATCGCTTAAAAGAGGAATTAAAAAAGTAAGGCCGGGCAATACTTTTGGAGACATAGGCAATACAATCCAAAGATATATTGAAGATCAGGGATTTGGCGTTGTTAGAGATCTTTGCGGACATGGTATAGGTAAGATACTTCACGAAGATCCCCGTATTTTAAATTACGGCAAGCGGGGATCAGGAGAAGAAATCAAACCGGGCATGGTTTTTTGTTTGGAGCCCATGGTAACAGCCGGGGATTATAATATTAAAAAAAGCAGTGATGGATATGGGTTTGAGACAAAAGACGGCTCTTTATCCTGCCATTTCGAGCATACAATAGTTGTCACAAAAAATGGTTGTCGTATCTTGACAGGATTGTAATAATATGTTAAGAAAAATTAGTAAAAGTTATAACTATTTTAGCATATTAAAAGGAGGTAAAAGTGGACTACCGACTTATTATTAAGGGCGTAAATATAGCACATCAGCAGGCGGCCGTAGACGATCATCTTTGGCCCGTAGAAGTTATAAAAATTACGCCTTTATTAAATGATTCTCAAATGGCAGCAATAAAGCCAATGGAGGGGAGAGGTTGGGATTGTGATGAGCGTGGAGCCGAAGTAAGGAATGTTTCTTCAAAAGCAATTACGATAGCGAGTTGTTGTGATATGTGTAGGAAAGGGTTAATTCGACAAATAGTTCAATCATTAGGTAAGAAGACAGAAACGATCATTAAAGCGAGCGCATAAAGATATTCCACAAAATCAAAAAGAGGCATGATGGTTTTTTGACCTAATGCCTCTTTTTGATTTGCGAATATTTATGGTAATATAATTTAATATTATATGATAGCCGAACTCAAAGTTTTTTTAATAGCTATAGAATCTACACAGACCCGACCTGTGTTAATCGACCTGTGTTAATCTGTATTAATTTATATTAATTTATGCCTTATAGAAAACAACCATTTGAAACCGGAAAAATTTACCATGTAGTTACAAGAAGTCTTGATAATAATTTGCTTTTTAAAAATACAAACGATTATTATAGAGGGATATTTTCTATTTATGAGTTTAATACTACAAAAGCAATTAAAATTAGAGAGCGCAGAAAAGCACGTGTAAAAGAAAAACAGATTATAAAAAACACAGACCCGACCTGTGTTACTATAGATGCTATAGATAAGAGGGATTTATTAGTTGAAATTATTGCTTTTTGTTTGATGCCGAATCATATTCATTTATTATTGAGGCAAACCAAAAAAGATGGGATAGTCAAATTTATGGCTAAGTTCGGATCGGGTTACGCTAGTTATTTTAATAAAAAATATGGACGAAAGGGATATGTTTTTCAAAATAGATTTCGTTCAGTAGAAATAAAGAATAACGAACAATTAAAAATAGTTTTTGCATATATCCACATTAATCCAACATCTATTATTATCTCAAATTGGAAAGAGGAAGGCATAAAGGATATAAATAAAGTGCTTGAATTTATAGAAAACTATAAATGGTCAAGCTATAGCGATTATCTCGGGAAAATTAATTTTCCTTCGGTAAGCAACAGAAAGTTTATTTTAGAATTATTCGGGAACAAAGAAAAATGTAAAAGATTTGTTGATGCTTGGGTACGATATAAGGCTAAAATTAAGATAGAAGAACTTTTTATAGAATAGAAATAGAAATACATAGAAATACACAGGTCGGGTCTGTGATAGCTGCTGAACTGTGATAGCTGCTGAACAATAGTTGTCACGAAAAATGGAGCAAAAGTGCTCACTGTGATATAATATAAAAATGCTGGCTGAACTCAAAGTTTTTTTAATAGCCATGTCGCCGATTTTTGAATTAAGAGGGTCAATTCCTATTGCTTTTGGCGTTTATGGCTTGCCTGCTTGGTCGTCTTTTATTATTTCAATCATCGGCAACTTGGTTCCGGTCGTTTTTATTCTTTTATTGCTTGAAATCGTTTCTGGTTTTTTGAGCCGCCGTATCTATTTCTTTAACCGTTTTTTTGCTTGGCTGTTTGAAAAAACAAGGAAAAAGCACGCTGCTAAATTTGAAAAGTGGAAGGAATTGGCTTTGGTTATTTTAGTGGCTATTCCTTTGCCTTTTACCGGAGCTTGGACAGGCTCATTGTGCGCATTTGTCTTCGGCATTCCTTTTAAGAAAGCGTTTCCCTTAATAGCTATTGGAGTTATTATTGCGGGTATAATAGTTACTTTTACCACTTTAGGAATCATTAATTTCATATGAAGCCGTTAATTGTTGCCAATTGGAAATGCAATCCAACAACACTTAAAGAAGCCAAGCTTCTTTTTAGCCGGGTTAAGAAAGCTGGCGGAATAATCTGCCCGCCCTTTGTTTATTTATCTGTTTTAAGGGCTAATGGAGCTCAGGATTGTTTCTGGGAAGAAAAAGGAGCTTTTACCGGAGAAATATCTCCCTTAATGCTGAAAAACTTGGGAGTCAAATACGTTATTATCGGCCATTCAGAGCGCAGAAAATATTTTAAGGAGACGAATGAAATAATTGAGAAAAAACTGAAAGCTGCTTTAAAGGCGGGGCTGAAGCCGATTTTGTGCATTGATAAGATGTCTCAAATTCCTAAAAACACCAAAGGGCTGATTATTGCTTACGAGCCGCTTTTTGCCATTGGTACGGGCCAGGCCTGCAGTATTCAAAAAGCCAAGAGGATGAGAACGGCTATTAAGAGAGCGGCGGGCATTACGGTGCCGGTTTTATACGGAGGCAGCGTTAACGCGCAAAACGCCGGAGAATACGTTAAATTGGCCGGTTTCCAGGGTTTACTGGTCGGAGGCGCATCTTTAAAACCAAGAGAGTTTATTGACATAATAAAAAATGTTTGTTATGGTTAATGGATAATTTATGGAAGATATTATAAGCGGTCATTTCTACAATCCGACCAAAGGCAACCTTACTTTTGACGAAGTTATTAAAGAAATCTTCGGTTACATAGCTCAAGATAAGGAGAAGTTCTACGACATTGTCGTTGGGTGCGATTCTTCTTCGGGAGAGGAGCCGACCTTTCCGGTTGTTATAGTCGCCTTGAGAAAAGGCGGAGGAGGAAGGTTTTTCCTTAAAAGAATAAAATATTCTTCAGACAGGAAGTTTTACAATTGGAAAGAAAGAATTTTGAATGAGGTTTATCTTTCCTGCCAGATGGCTCTTATTTTGAAAGAAAAAATAGCCGGCCTTAAAACAAATTTTCTTAACTATGAGTTTCGTTATATTCATGCTGATGTGGGGGAGAACGGAGCTACCAAAGACATGGTTAAAGAAGTAACCGGCCTTATCCGGGGCAATGGATTTGAGCCAAAGATTAAGCCAGAATCCTATGTTGCTTCGGTAGTGGCAGACAGATATGCCTAAAAAGATAATTGTTGCTATGTCGGGAGGGGTTGATTCCTCTGTGGCAGCTGCCCTGCTCAAGAAGCAGGGGTTTGTTGTTATCGGGGTTTTTATGAAGTTTTGGCTTGCCCGCCGAAGCCCTGGCGAAGGCGGGAAAGCTTTTAACAGGTGCTGCTCTTCTGACGCAGAAAGAAGAGCGAGAGAAGTTGCTTCAATTCTTGATATTCCTTTTTATGTTTTTAATTTTGAAAAAGAGTTTAAAAAGAGAGTGGTTGATTATTTTTTGAAAGAGTATGCTGCGGGCCGCACTCCCAATCCTTGCGTTGTTTGCAATAAAGACATTAAATTCGGTCTTTTGCTGGAACGAACTTTATCTCTCAAAGCTGATTTCATCGCTACGGGCCATTATGTTCGCAAAGCAGGCAATAAATTATTCAAAGGAAAAGATAAAGAAAAAGACCAGAGTTATTTTTTATGGCAGCTTTCTCAAAAACAGCTGAAACATTCTTTGTTTCCGTTGGGCTCTTATACTAAGAAACAAGTAAAAGAGATGGCCAAGAAGTTTGGCTTGCCGGTTTTATCAATTCCTGAATCCCAGGAAATTTGTTTTGTTGAAAATACTATTGGCGAGTTTTTAACAAAATACATAAAACAGAAAAAAGGTGAAATAGTTGATGCTCAAGGAAAAGTTTTAGGTGAGCATCAGGGTTTAAGCTTATATACTATCGGCCAGAGAAGGGGATTAGGTTTTATTGGTGGCCCCGCCTTCG
Organism: Candidatus Nealsoniibacteriota bacterium; assembly: GCA_030700195.1. Classification (GTDB taxonomy): domain Bacteria; phylum Patescibacteriota; class Minisyncoccia; order Minisyncoccales; family MHMH01; genus JAUYKD01. The sequence continues at coordinate 30,672 of JAUYKD010000038.1, forward strand.
CTAAACCCGCCTGCCGGCGAGGCAGGGCTTCGGCGGGCAAGCCTTATTGGGTGTTGAGAAAGGATTTGAAAATGAATGTTTTGGTTATAACCAAGGACGAAGAAGATTTATTTGAAAAAGAATTATTTTTCAAAGAAGCCAATTGGATTTCTGGAAAATCTCCTAAGGTTCCAGCAATTCTTAAAGCGACAATCAGATACCGGCATAAAGTTGTTCAAGGAGTTTTGCAAAAAGGCAACAGGTTTATTTTTAACAAGCCTCAAAGAGCCATAACTCCGGGCCAATCAATAGTTTTTTACCTGCCTCGCCGGCAGGCAGGTAAAGGCCAGGAACTTTTAGGCGGAGGCATCATCCGGTAGAATGTACCTGAAAACCCTTGACAAATCTGACGTGATATGGTATAATGCTGACATAGAAGAGAGATAAAGAATATTAGAAAATTACGGGCGGTTCTCTCTTCTTAGAGTAGAACCGCCCTTTACATTAAAAATTTTTTAGAAAGGAGAGCTAAAGTGGAGTATAATAGTACCGATAAATACGGTTGCACTCATTTCGGGAAAACTCCCGAAGAGGCGGCAGCAAATGCTGCCCTGGCTAATCGCGAATAAGCCGGGCAGTCGAAGAGGGAATTTAGTGAAAGATGAAGATGTCGTATTAATCTTATTTCATTTTTTCACTAAATTCCCCAATCCCTCAAGTTCAAGATAAATATCGTGAATTTAAGGGATTAGAAAAAGGAGATAAAAGATAAAATTGAAGACTTTTGAGGAACTGTATAGAGAGATAGAGAAAGGAGGAACTGTTAAAAGTGCTACCAAATTGCAGACTTGGACTCCCGAAGAACTGGTTGAAATTGTTAAAAATGTACGCAAATCAGTGAAAGAAAATTGCGTACCCGATGTGGTGGCAAAGTTCTTTAGTGTTAAGGAAAAAGAAAACATTAAAGAGAAAATGGCATTGGCCTGGAAAATACATTTAAATCCGGTTACTCGGGCCAATGACCTAAGGAGGAAGGTCTACGACCTTCTCGTAAAGGAGGTCGATATTCCAAAAGAGATGATCCCTTCTCCCGAACAATGCGTCGGTTAATCCGGTCGCATTTAAGGGGACCATATCGTTCAAATCGATTTAGTCCCCGCCAATCATCAGCTTGGAATTATAAATTCTTGGTTGATGAGTGGAATAGTTCTTTGATAAATCTTTCATACCGGCGAAGTGGTTACAATTAGACATATATATTATGCAGATTAGACGTTATTCGTGTTAATCAGGTAGATTGTAGCCAGTTCGCCGGTATTGAAATAAAAAAAAGAGAAGGAAAGAAAAATTCTACTCGTTATGAGTAGACATAGTAAGTAGAAAGAAGGAGGTGCTGTTATGGCACAGAAACTAAGAATTATTGCTGGGCCCGGAATGTACGGATTATTGATTAGGGGACTTGGTAGTTTCCTAGAGGTAACTTTTACAGTCCAGGCAGAAGAGCTTGAGGGTTCTATTGAGGGGGAAGAAGTCTTGACGGCGAGAATTAATGCCCTCACGGCAAAGGAATCCACGAGGCAAGAATGGTATATTGAAGGCCTTTTAGACGATGGTCGAAAAGGTTGCCGTGAATTTCGGGCTGATTATTCGCTTTCTAAAAATAAAGGATGGATGGAAATCATCCTTTCTTAAAAAGCGACCGTTTCCATCTAACTAGGCAAAATTTTCCTTCTCTTTGTAATAAAAAGGGAAACCGAACGTTTAACTCGTTCCGGCTTCCCCTTACTTCCAGAGATTCTAAAGAAATTTAGAGTTTATGGAAGTAAGAAACCGGAGGCGCTTTCCGCTTATAAATCTCTCTTCAGAGCGGGGAGCACCTCTGGCTTTTTTATTTGAATGAGGTTGGACTTCAATCAATTTGCTTAAAGGGTTTTAGTTAGATATAATAAAAACATTGATGACTTCTAATATCAAGTTTTTGCGAAACAAAAACGCAGATAAAGATGAAGGGAAACTCCAAGGGAGGCAAACTTCATCGTTAGAACTAAGGCAGGAATTTTTGAAATTCTTTGAGAAAAAAGGACACAAAATAGTGCCTTCCAGTTCGCTTTTGCCGCAAGACCCTTCGGTTTTATTCACCACCGCCGGTATGCAGCAGTTTAAAGAGTATTTCTTGGGTAAAAAG
>JAUYKD010000039.1 GCA_030700195.1 Candidatus Nealsoniibacteriota bacterium
TAAGACGGGGTGAATTTTTTCTTCAAATTCCGTAGTTAAAGAAATCAGAGAACCCTCCACTTCTCCCTGCTGTTCGGAATTCAAAGAAGACCACCAAGCATTATCAGCGTACCAATAGGCAGTAGGCGAAAGTTTTATTAAAACGGCTGTGATTTCCGTCCTTTGATCAAGGTCGTAGGAAGATTCAATATTGAAATTAAGATTTTGGCCTAAAACGCTTTGGGCCTGGCCAGAAAAAGGCCAAGAAAGAAAACCTAGAGCGACTATAAAAAATATTCTTTTAATCATTCAGATAATCTTTTTAAAAATTGTTCCACTTCCGGAGCTAAATCCGGATTAATTTCCAACGCTTTTTCAGCCGCTTGCCTCGCCTCAACAACCATTCCTAAGTTGGCATAGCTGGCCGCCAAACCGGCCCAAAGCTGTTCATCTTCTGGATTTATCTTTATGGCTTCTTGATAAATAGGAATTAAGCCGGCGTCATCCCCTAAAGCAAGATAAACCTCAATTACTTTTTGGAGATCGGTCGAAATATTCTGCCAACCGTAGTCTAATTTTCTGGCCTCAATTATCTTTTCTTTAGCTAACTGATATTGGCCAATGCCTCTGTAAGTCATGCCCAAATACCAATAAGATTGTCCTAATTCTGGCTCCAGGTCAATAGCTTTCTGTAAAAGCGAAAGAGCTTCATCGGTCCTCCCTTGGGCCATTCTGGTTTCAGCCAAATACCAGTATCCCTGTTGATTATTAGGACTTAATTGAACGGCTTTTTGTAGAATCTGCTCCGCTTTATCAAGCTCGCTCGTCTGACCGCTTAAACGATAAGAGCTATTGTAAAGTCCTCCCAAAAATAAATAGTGGCGGAAATCCAAATAATTTTCTTCGATGCTTTTTTCCATTTCAACTTCGACAGAATCGAAAATCGGCCGAAGGCTATTTTTTATTTCTTCCGACGTTCCTTGACTAACCGACCTCATTATTCTTTGAACGAACTGCTCTCTTGGTTCATACTTATTCATTTGAGAGTCCAAAGATTTCTGAAAATAATCAGTGGCATCATTTATATATTGGGCCTGGAGGCTTTTAATGAGATAATGATTAGCTCTGGCGGGCTGAATATTGCCGACCCAAAGAATCCAGACGCTAAAAACAATAATCACCAGCCCTAAAGCAGGATGAACGCGCCTTGTTTTAACTTCTATTTCTTCTTCATTCCCTCCTTTAAGCAAAAAACTAATAAAAGCTAAAGTCAGAAAGAAAACCAAATAGGTATTTATCATGTCAAACACCAGCAGGTTCTGCAAAAAGTAAACTATTAAAAGCACGGCCATTGTCAAAGGAAGAAAAATGTTTCTTCTTTCAACTATCTTGGGCAAGGTTTTTAAAAGACCGACAATAGCTGTTCCGAAAACAGCCAAATAGCTTAACAAACCAACCAAGCCGGTAGTCACTAAAGTATCAAAAACAATGTTATGAGTTCTGTCAAACCAGATTTCGGATCCGCATTGGGGCAAAAACATACAAGGGTTGAAGTATTTAAGAAAAACATTATTGAAGTTCTCCGGTCCCCATCCCAAAATAGGCCTTTCAAGAAAACCTTTCCAGCCGGTTTCCCAAACCACAAAACGTGACTTCATCTCTGATAAAATGTCCGTTACTCTATTTTTAATGAAAGACGGCTGGAAAACAGCTGAAATTATGCTGAAAATAAGCAAGGCTAAAATAATAGCCAAAGCAATTCTTTTCAGCTTCTTTTTTTGAGAAAATATCAAATAACCCAAAATTATTAGAAATAAGCCGATGAAAAAAGAGCCAATTGCCCCCCGGCCGGTTGAGGTCATTAGAGCAGGAAGCATAATCAGCAAGCTAACAGTAGAAAAAATCTGCCAAAAACCCCTCTTTGACAATAATAGAGCTATGGCAAAGAAAATATCAAAAAGCAAATAAGCTGCCATAAAAGAAGTGTTGCCAATAGTTGCTCCGCCTCTTGAAGAAAGGTCTGAACCGAATAAATCCCAAACGCTTAATAAAACTCCAACTATTATGGAAGCTCCCAGTATCTTTTCCCAATCCTGCCGTCGTTTAAAGGTGCTGCTTAAAACAACAAAAAAGGCGAAAAGATGCAGCATGGTAAAAATGCCGGTCATTCTTTCGTTAGTTGACCAAAAAGACCTCTCCAGATTAACGCCGGTAAAAGAAGCTAAAATAAATACAAGTAAAAACAAAACAAGGGTAATTGTTAAAATATTGATTCTTGGACGGTATCTGCTGTTAGCAATAGCCAAGAATAAATAAGCCGCCAGGATAATTTCTATCATAATCCTGAAGAAAATAGTTTTGGGAGCGACAAAAGGGAAAAAGAAATCTTTCTGCACTATTAGAGGAGTGAGCAAAACCAAATAAGTGCCCCATCTCACAACAAAAAGGCAAATCTTTTCCAAATCGGTTTGGAAATAAACCCTTTTCTTTTTCTCCCCGTTTTCTGCCAAACTTCTGCGAGCAAGTTTTTCCCTTGATTGTTTTCCCATGTTTTTATATTTTACTCCGCGCTTTTTCTTTGGTCAAGAATATTCATTGATATCAAAGATCAACAACGGATATCCTTGCATTTTTGCCGTTAATAACGACCAAGGCGTGAAAATCTTGATACAATCTAAAATCTTTTCTTAAATTTTTTTCGAATAGCTTCTGCAAAAAATAATAATTCACTTGAGGCGCCAAATAATGCTTTTTAACCAATCTTCTGGTGTATTCATCTATGACAAAGACCGGTTTATCTAAGGCGTAAAGTAAAATACTATCGCAGGTTTCTGGCCCGATGCCTTTTAATTTTAGCAGCTCTTCCCTTAACTCTTCAAGCCCGGCCTTTTTCATTCTTATCAAACTGTCGTAATTTTCAATAATAAACCGGGCTAAATTAAATAGATATTGAGCTTTGACTTGATAAAATCCCGATGGTCTGATTAGAGGCGCCAATCTTTTTGCGCCCAATCTATAAATATCTTTTAAAGAATTTATCTTTGCCTTCTTTAGATTATTTAAAGCTAATTCTACGTTTTTCCAGTTGGTCCTTTGAGTTAAAATCGCTCCGATTATTACCTCTTCCCTTTCTTCTTCGGTTTTAGGCCTCTTACACCAAAGTTTCCATTGCCCCTTAGGTCTTCCGTATTCCTTTTTTAGCTCTTGATATAATTTCTCAAAAACATTCATTTGTTTTAATTTCGGACTAAACTTTGGTTATTTAAATTCAATTATTTCTTTTATGGTGATGACTATCGCCCCTTTCGGAGATTGTTTTTTATTTGTTTCCAAACTCTTTACTAAATCAAAATAATCCCCTTCTGTATAATATTTTGCCGCTCCTAAAATTTTTAAACAATAACTATAATCTTTCTCAAAAGATAATAAAGCGATCTGGTTATTTTCCAATAGATTTTTTCTTGTTGCTACCATCAGATTGTCAGTAATGATTATTTGGTCATCTTTGGCTTGATTTACTTCAACAAAAACCGCCCGCGACCTCAATCGTAAATCAGAAGTTGCTAAAACGACTATCTTTCTACGATTTAATAAATCGATTTGTTTTTCAGTTAATTTCATAATCTTTTGGTCAAATTTTGGTTATTTTATCCTTTCAAAACCATCAAAATGGATTTTGTCGTCGTTAAACACTTCAAT
>JAUYKD010000043.1 GCA_030700195.1 Candidatus Nealsoniibacteriota bacterium
TAGACTACGGTTGGCAGAATATTTCGACCGATCTCCAAAAAGTAATTGAGGTTTATCTCGCTTTAGGGGATGATGGCGGCTTAATTCCTATTTATCAAGAAGCCATAAAGATAAATCCAGAAGCCGAACAGCTTTGGGCCGGTTTGGCGGCCAGCTATGCCAACTTAGGAATGGTGGTTGAGGCGAGGGAAGCGGCTGAAAAAGCGTTGGAAATTAATCCGGATTTGGCTCCGGAAGTGGAGCAATTTTTAAAAAAATTATCTGAATGATTAAAAGAATATTTTTTATAGTCGCTTTAGGTTTTCTTTCCTTGCCTTTTTCCGGCCAGGCTCAAAGCGTTTTAGGCCAAAATCTTAATTTCAATATTGAATCTTCCTACGACCTTAATCAAAGAACGGAAATTACAGCCGTTTTAATAAAACTTTCGCCCACTGCCTATTGGTACGCTGATAATGCTTGGTGGTCTTCTTTGAATTCCGAACAGCAGGGAGAAGTGGAGGGTTCTCTGATTTCTTTAACTACGGAATTTGAAGAAAAAATTCACCCCGTCTTAACTAGAACTTTTGGTTCTGAATGGACCCCCGGTATTGACAAAGACACCAGAATAACAATATTGTTCCATCCTATGAAAAAAGGAACTGGCGGCTATACTGACACCGCCGACGAATATCCCAAGGTTCAAATTCCGGAATCCAACGAAAGGGAAATGATTTATTTAAACGCTCAATATATCAACACTGCCTATATCGAAAGCTTCTTAGCCCATGAGTTCGTTCATCTTATTACCTTTAACCAAAAAAACAAACCTTACAATGTTTTAGAGGATACATGGTTAAACGAAGCTCGGGCAGAATACGCTGCCACTTTATTGGGGTATGATGAAAATTATGAAGGCAGTAATCTTCAAAGAAGAGTCAAGGACTTTTTAGACAAGCCGTCTGACTCTTTAACTGAATGGAGAGATTTGCCCGCAGACTACGGAGTAGCCAATCTTTTCATTCAATATTTAGTTGACCATTACGGAGGGGAGATTTTGAGCGAGTCTTTAAAATTAAAACAGACCGGCATCAAAAGTATTAATGCTGTTTTGCTTCAGAGAGGGTTTAAAGAGAATTTTGCTCAGATTTTTAATAATTGGACAATAGCCATTTTACTTAATGATTGTAAAATTTCAGATAAATACTGCTATTTTAATCAAAACTTGAAAGATTTTAGAATTACCCCTCTGATTAACTATCTGCCTTTTATCGGTAAAAGTACTTTGTCGGTTAATAACGCCACTAAAGATTGGGCCGGCAACTGGCATAAATTTATCGGAGGGCAGGGAAGTTTTAATCTTGAATTTAGAAGAGGAGACGGAATGAATTTTCAAGTTCCTTACATCGTTCAGAATAAAGCCGGTGAATATTCGGTCGGTAGCTTAGATTTTAACAGCTCTCAAAGCGCAGAAATCTTTATTTCTGATTTTGGTTCAGAGAATATTTCTGTAATTATTATACCGATTGCTCAAAATAAAGAAGATAATTTCTCCGGATTACAGCCGACCAGGACGTTTTCGTGGTCAGCTTCGACCGAAGAAAAAGAAGAGATTATTATTCCTTCTTTGTCTCCTTTGCCAAAGCCGATTTTTCAGATGACGAGAGTTGAAATTCTGGCTAGAATAGCTGAAATCCAGCAGGTTATTGTCGGACTGCAAAAATTGATTATTGAAATGGGGGTTGAATTTTCCTGCCAAGGTATTACTCAAAATCTGGCTTTCGGTATAAGCGATAATGCGCAAGTTAAATGTCTGCAGGAATTTTTGAAATCGCAGGGTTCGCTTATTTATCCCGAAGGGATAGTTAACGGAAATTTCTTCTCTTTAACCCAGCAGGCGGTCATTAGATTTCAAGAAAAATACGCTTCTGAAATATTGGCTCCGGTCGGTCTGATCAAGGGTACCGGCTTCGTCGGTCAGAGCACCAGAGCTAAGATAAATGAGATGTTGTCTCGTTAAAAAACTTGACAAAAAATTTTAATCTGCTAGTATTGAAACGTGAGCGTCCCCTTCGGGGGAACTTAATTCTGAGGACGGTAAGCCCTACATATGCAGGGCTTGCTGTTTTTTTTACAGTTGATAAGATATAAGTGGGTCCCTAGCGCTCACAAAAAATCTTAGAATTGGAGCCTTGCAGGGGCCCATATTTTTCTGCAGGGTAATAACGAGGGGATAAGCAATAACAAATGTTTGTCTGAACATAGTTGATTACTATAATAAGACAGACTTCTAACGGGGTGAAGTTTCAGAAAAACGTTTTATTGAAAAATTATACTACTTTCAAGATTGGCGGGCCGGCTGACTATTTTTTTGTTTCGGAAAACAAAACGGATTTACTTCAAGCAATACGGTTGGCAAAAAAGAAAAACCTGCCGTTTTTTATTTTAGGCGGTGGCAGTAACTTGTTGATTTCTGACAGGGGATATAAAGGATTGGTTATAAAAATAAAAAACCAGAAAATGAAAGCTGTAAACGAGAATATTTCAGCTGAAGCAGGAGTTACTCTGAATAAATTAGTGAGTTTGTCATTAAATAATAATTTAACCGGATTGGAGTGGGCGGCCGGCATTCCCGGGACTGTCGGAGGAGCTGTTCGCGGGAACGCCGGAGCTTTCGGAGAATCAATGCAGAATGTCGTTGAGAATGTAGAAGTGTTTGATGTAAAAAACAACAAATTTAAAAAGTTAAGAAAAACGGATTGTCAGTTTAGCTACCGAAACAGTGTTTTCAAAGAAAATCCAAACTTAGTAATTCTTTCTTGCGAATTTTTACTTAAATTGGAGAGAAAGAAGAAAATACAAGGAAAAATAGAAAAAAACTTAAGTTATCGAAAACTTCATCATCCTAAGCAGCCATCGGCCGGCAGTATTTTTAAGAACGTCAGCCAAAGGACGTTAAAAAAAGATTTCTTCAAAAGGTTCCCGGAAGCACAGAAGGTTATTAAGGAAAATGTTTTACCCACAGCCTTTTTGATTGATATGTGCGGCTTGAGAGGGAAAAGAATCGGCGGGGCCCAGATTTCTGAAACTCATCCCAATTTTATAATCAATACCGGCAAAGCGACCTCTAAAGACGTTTTAAGTTTGATAAGATTCGTTAAAACGAAAATAAAACAAAAAACCGGAATTGAAATTAAAGAAGAGATTAAGAAACTTAACTAGATTTTTAAATTTCTTAAAATTTCATTGCAGAATATCTGTTTTTTTATCTCATAGTTTAATTTTTCAAAAAAACTATTGACAAAGTTTTTAAAAATGGAATAATTAAATAAACAAAACTTTTTTATGGTTCCAACAAAATTTTTTCTGACTAACGGAGCAGGAGTGCACAAAGATTATTTGGCGTCTTTTGAATGGGCCTTAAGAGATGCGGGTCTGGCTCCTTTCAATTTAGTTACGGTTTCCAGTATTTTACCCCCCGGCTGTAAAAAAGTTTCAAGAGCCAAGGGTCTTGATCTTTTAAGCCCCGGTGAAATCGTCTTTGTAGTTATGGCTAGAAATGCCACTAACGAACCAAATAGATTGCTGGCAGCTTCGGTTGGTTGCGCTATTCCGGCTGATAAAAATAAATACGGTTATCTTTCCGAACATCATCCTTTTGGAGAAACCCATGAAAAATCAGGAGATTATGCAGAAGATTTAGCCGCCTCTATGTTGGCCTCTACTCTTGGTTTGAAATTCAATGCTGAGGAGGCCTGGGATTCTCGTCGTCAAGCATTTAGATTAAGCGGGAAAATCGTTCGAACTGCCAATGTTACTCAAAGCGCCAGAGGAGATAAAAACGGCCGTTGGGTTTCAGCTGTAGCCTGCGCGGTTTTCATACCTTAACGAACGATAGTGAAGGAATCGAAGAATATTTATTCTTCTCTATCTTCGCTAACGCTCGATTAAAGAAGAGATTTATATCTTTTCCTTAATAAATAAAATAAAATTAAATATGAAAAATACTTACTGCAAAAAAAAAGTCAAAGCGATTAAAGTGAATAAAAAAAGCATTTCTCAACTTCTCGGAGAAATGCAAAACACCGGTTTTCAGGGCAGAAAACTGGCCGAAATAGTTGATGTCTGGGAAAAAATGATTAGAGATCCGAGATTAACTATTGTTTTGGGTTACGCCGGCTCCCTGAGCACTACCGGCCAGTGGGAGATAATAAACTGGCTGATTAAAAATCGCTATATCGATGTTTTAGTGGGAACTGGCGCCAATCTTTCAGAAGACATCGTTGAAGCAATGGGATATTCTTATTGGAAGGGGCACCATGTGGTTAATGATGCCGAACTTCTAAAGGCAGATATTAACCGCTACTATGATGTTTTTGGCAAAGAAACAGATTATATGGAAATGACCGAACTGATTGCTAAATTTTATGTCGAAAACTTAAAAGAAAACATTCCTTATTCTTCCAGAGAAGTTTTTTACTTATTTGGCAACTGGCTGAGAAAAAAAGGAATAAACAGCATTGTGGCCACTGCCGCCAAATATAAAGTTCCGGTTTTTTGCCCGGCAATTGTTGACAGTCCTTACGGCGACGCCGGCCTCATCGCCAGAAGCAAGGGTTTTAATTTGATTTTGGATAATATGAAAGATTACACAGAATTTATGAGCTTGTCGGAAAAAATTAAAGATACTGGCGTAATTTACATTGGCGGAGGGGTGCCCAAAGATTTTATTCAGTTATTAGCTGTTACTGCCGATCTTTTGTATCCGGAAAGAGAAATCCCGGGCAAAAAAGCTAAAATTTTTAGAGCTAAAAGAGTAAAAGGGAAAAAAAATTTAGTTGAAACTTATTATCCACATAAATATGCGCTTCAAATCACTACCGACAGTCCTCAATGGGGTGGATTATCCGGTTGCACCTTTGAAGAGGCAACCAGCTGGGGCAAAGAGGAAATAGGTGCTCCAAAAGTTCAGTGCTATTGCGACGCTACTATTGCTTTGCCTATCATTACTCACGCTCTGCTGGAAAGAGTAAAGATAAAAAGAAAGGGAACCGACTTTTCACATCTTTTGAAATGAACAGTTTTTCCTATCCAACTTCCGAGTCGTTTAATTTCGGCGGACTGACCAACCAGGACTATAAAAAAGCCAGGGTGGCTGTTTTGCTTGTGCCTTATGAATCAACGACTTATTATAAATCAGGGACAAAATCCGGGCCTCAAGCCATTATTGAGGCCTCGAGACATATGGAGCTTTATGACTTAGATAGAAAGAAAGCTATTAAAGAAACGGATATTTTTACCCTGGATGAGCTAGAACCATCAAAGAATCTGCCCAAAGAAATGATCATTAGAATAAGAGATGTGGTGGACAGAATTTTAGAAGACAAAAAAGCGCCCTTTATATTAGGAGGAGAACATTCAATCACTACCGGTCCGGTGCTGGCTCTTAAAAATAAAGGATTTAATTTTTCAGTTCTTCAGATAGATGCTCATTCTGATTTGAGAGACGAATTTCAGGATACGAAATATCATCACGGCTGTGTTATGCGCCGGGTCAGGAATTTAATTCCCTCTGTAGTGCAGGTCGGGATAAGGAGCATGTCGCCGGAAGAAGCTGAATATGTTGAAAGTAAAAAAATCAACAATATTTTTTATAAAAAAGACGGACTGCCTGTAGAAAAAATCATATCTTCTCTGAAAGAAAACGTTTATCTGACTTTTGACTTGGATGCTTTAGACCCTTCCATTATGCCTTCGGTCGGCACGCCGGAGCCGGGGGGATTTATGTGGGATGAAATTATTAACTTCCTTGAAAAATTAGGCAAAGAAAGAAATATTATCGGAGCGGATGTAGTTGAATTGTCTCCCATACCCGGTTTGATAGGCCCGGATTTTTTGGCAGCCAGATTGGTTTACAAAATCATCGGCCTTATTTTGGATAAAAAATACGTAGGGCCGGAAGTTAAGCCGGAAATTAAACCAGAAATAAAACAAGAAGTAATATTATGATTAATTTTTATCAGACCAAAACTCCAAAAGATTTCTATAAATTTTTGATATGAAAAGCGCCAAACGTCGCTTATCAAATAATTGATTAAGATTACGACGTTTGGCGTTTTTTAGTTTTTTGCGTCAAAAGACGCAATTACGAAAAGATATTTTCTATTCGGAGGATTAACCCCGGTGTTACTTTTCTGGCTTTCTTAAAATCGTGAGCTAGCCTTTCGAAAGTTCCTGGTGGTAATTCTTTTTGCCTCACCGAACAGCTATTTCTACCAGGACGATTTAAAAAACCCAGTGAGGCGCCTCTTATTAAGCATTCTAGGCCCGAGATTAAATTAGGATCTTCAGAAGGAGTAGTTGCCTTCTCTTTTCCTGGCCCCATCATAATTGCGGTTTTAGTATCGCCACAAATTCTGACAAGAAATAAAGCTACTGCTTTATTTTTCGTAATTTTTTTTATAAAAGCTAATTGTTCCATTTTTTTACCTCTTTCTTTTTTTTAATGTGCGAATGTTGACCTTGAATAATATCTATAATCAAGATAGAATAAAAAAGATAATATGTCAATCATTACTAAAGTTTTTGGAGACGCCAACCAGAAATATATAAAGAAGCTTGGGCCGCAAGTTGATAAAATTAACGGTCTTGAAAAAATATTTGAGGGTTTTTCCGCTGAGCAGTTAAAAACAAAAACCATTGAACTTAAGGAAAAAATTATTAAAAGTTCAATTCCACTTGACGATATTCTGCCGGAGGCCTTTGCTTTAGTCAGAGAAGCTGCTAAAAGAACGCTTAGCCAGCGCCATTTTGATGTTCAGCTGTTTGGAGGGATTGTTTTACACCAGGGAAAAATTGCTGAAATGAAAACAGGAGAAGGAAAAACATTAGCTTCTACTTTGCCAATTTATTTAAATGCTCTTGAAGGCAAAGGAGTTCATGTGATAACGGTCAACGATTATCTGGCTAAAAGAGACGCTGTTTGGATGGGACAGATTTATTACGCACTAGGATTGTCAGTCGGATGTATTGTGCACGATTCGGCTTTTATTTATGATGCTCAGCATAAAGAGGCATTAGATAAGGAACGCGATTTAATCGGCGGTTTTAAAGTAGTGGAAAGTTATCTGCGGCCTGTTTCAAGAAAAGAGGCGTATGAGGCGGATATTACGTATGGCACCAATAACGAGTTCGGGTTTGATTACTTAAAGGATAATATGGTTTATGATATTGTCCAGCAATCCCAAAGAGGGCATAATTTTGCCATTATTGACGAAGTTGACTCCATTTTGATTGACGAAGCCAGAACCCCTTTGATTATTTCATCTCCTGATACGGAAAGCTCGAGTTGGTACAGGGATTTTGCCGGGATGATTCCTAAATTAAAAGCAGCAGAAGATTACGAGGTTGATGAAAAAGCCAAGAGCGTCACTTTAACTGAAAAAGGCATAAATAAAGTAGAGGACATTTTGGGAGCGGGTAATATATATGAAGAGAAAGGCATAAAATATGTTCATCATCTAGAGCAAGCCTTAAGAGCCGAGGTAATGTTTAAAAAAGACAAGGATTATGTGGTCAAGGACGGTCAGGTAATTATTGTTGATGAATTTACCGGCCGAATGATGCCGGGCAGAAGGTGGTCGGGCGGATTGCATCAGGCAATTGAAGCGAAAGAAGGAGTTTTTGTTCAGCCTGAATCCCTGACGCTGGCTTCAATCACTTTTCAAAACTATTTCAGAATGTACAAAAAAATAGGCGGCATGACCGGTACGGCCGCAACTTCAGCCGAAGAATTTGATAAGGTTTATGGGATTGACGTTGTCATTGTCCCGACAAACAAGCCGATGCAAAGAAAAGATTTGCCGGATAAAGTTTATAAAACCCAGACAGGCAAGCTGCAAGCCATGGTCCAGGAAATAAAACAAAGGCATGAAAAGGGCCAGGCAGTGCTGGTGGGCACAACCTCAATTGAGAAAAACGAATATTTAGGCAAACTTCTTGAGAAAGAAGGCGTGCCCCACCAAATTTTAAATGCCAAGCACCACGAGAAAGAAGGAGAGATTATTGCTCAAGCCGGCCGGTCAAGGCAGGTAACCATTGCCACCAACATGGCCGGCCGGGGAGTAGATATAGTTTTAGGAGGCAATCCTCAAGATAAAGAGGACTTTACTAAGATTGTGACGGCCGGAGGATTGCATGTTATTGGCACTGAAAGACATGAAGCAAGAAGAATAGACAATCAATTAAGAGGAAGAAGCGGCCGACAGGGAGATCCCGGTTCCTCGCAGTTTTTTCTTTCTTTGGAAGACGATGTTATGCGTATCTTTGGGGGAGATAAAATAAAATCGTTGATGGGGCTTTTGAAAGTCCCGGAAGACCAGCCGATTGAAGCGGGGATGATTTCTAATGTGATTGAGTCGGCCCAGTCAAAGATTGAAGGAATGAACTTTGATTTGAGAAAGCATATTTTAGAGTACGATGATGTGATGAACAAGCACAGAGGGGTAATTTATAAAAAAAGAAAAGAGTTTCTTGAAAAAGCGTCCGCCTTAAGGGCACAAATCATAGAGATGGTTAAGAAAGCAGGGTTTTCGGAAGAGGATTATCAGAAAAGGGAAAAAGAAGTCGGGGAAGAAAATATGCGCCAGGTAGAGAAAGCGGTTTGTTTGCGAGTTTTAGATATGCTTTGGATGAATCATTTAGAGGATATGGAGGCCTTAAGAGATTCAGTTAGGTTAAGGGCTTACGGTCAGAGAGATCCGCTGGTTGAATATAAATCAGAAGGCCATAGAATGTTTCAGCGGCTACTGGCTATGCTTGAATCAAACATCGCTCAAGCAGTTTTAAAGGCCAATATTACAAAAGAGCCGTCTAAAGCGAGTAAGTCAGCTGTTCCTTCGGTAAAAAGCGAATCTGGGAGGAATGATCCCTGTCCATGCGGAGCGACTCATTCAGATGGTCGTCCGATAAAATATAAGCATTGTCATGGGAAGAATGTTTAAATTATCACTAAGAAGCGGAGTCTCGCCGAAGCTTTGGCGAAGGCGGACGGTTCAGGTAAAAAATATAAAAAGTGTCACGGAAAATAATATGGCCATAAAACCAAAGTGCGACAAATGTAAAAAAGAATTGAAAGAGTTCGGCGGGATTTTATTAAGTCCGCCGAAGAAAAATATAGTTAAGAAGTTTCACTTATGTAAAAAGTGTTACTGCGAATTTGAGCGTGTTTTAGAAAAGAAATGGAAAAAATATTGACGAAGAAAAGGAACGATGTGGAACCTATTTGATTGACAATTGGATTAAATAAGTTATAAAATTAAAGAATGTTAAAAAGTAATCTTTATACAACAATTGTTGTTATTTTTATTTTAGCTTTTTTAGCCGGTAACTTTTGTTTTCCTCAATTTTTAAAATTGGGATTTTTACCGGATATTCCTTTTAAACTCGGACTTGATTTACAGGGAGGAACCCATCTTGTTTATGAAGCGGATATGTCCGGCATTGAAAAAGCCGAACAACAATCATCTATCCAGGGGTTAAGAGACGTCATTGAAAGAAGAGTTAATCTTTTTGGAGTCAGAGAGCCGATTGTTCAAACTCAGGAAGCAGGGGAACATTATCGTTTAATTGTGGAGTTAGCCGGTGTTCAAGATTCGGCTGAGGCGATTAAAATGATAGGGGAAACTCCCTTTTTGGAATTTAAAGAGCAGGCGGAGAATTACGATGAAATTATAGAAGCTAATTCAAAAGCCGCTTCTTCCGGGGCGGAAGAAACCGAGCTTCAGGATCCTTTTATTTCTACTCTTTTGACCGGAAAATATCTAAAGAAAGCAGAAATTGATTTTGACAATTCTACTTATAAGCCCATGGTTTTATTGCAGTTTGATAGCGAGGGCGCGAAACTTTTTGAAGAGCTGACTTTTAAAAATATTGGCAAGCCCTTAGCTATATATATTGATGGTATTCCGATTTCTGTGCCGATTGTTCAAGAAGTTATATCTCAAGGCAGAGCTCAAATTAGCGGAAGTTTTAATATTGAAGAAGCAAAAACTTTGGCCAGGAACTTAAATGCCGGAGCTTTACCGGTGCCGATTAATTTAATTTCTCAGCAAAACGTAGGGCCGACGCTCGGTGAAATTTCTCTGCAAAAATCTTTAAAAGCCGGAATGTTCGGCCTGCTGGCTGTTATTTTATTTCTGATAATCTTTTATAGATTGCCGGGCCTTTTGGCTT
The DNA here is from genome assembly GCA_030700195.1 of Candidatus Nealsoniibacteriota bacterium. GTDB lineage: Bacteria > Patescibacteriota > Minisyncoccia > Minisyncoccales > MHMH01 > JAUYKD01. The sequence continues at coordinate 10,210 of JAUYKD010000043.1, forward strand.
CTTTGGCTCTTGTCATATATGTATGTTTTGCTTTAGCTCTGTTTAAATTAATCTCAGTAACTTTAACGCTGGCCGGAATCGGCGGATTCATACTTTCAATCGGTATGGCCATCGACGCTAATATTTTGATTTTTTCCAGGATGAAAGAAGAATTGAAAAACGGAAAACCTTTTGCCTTTTCAGTGGAGGAAGGATTTAAAAGAGCTTGGCCGGCTATTCGGGACGGCAATATGACTACTTTGATAGTTGCTTTGATTTTGTTTGGTTTTGGAACGAGTTTTGTCAAAGGGTTTGCTTTAACTTTGAGTATTGGTATTATATTAAGCATGTTTTCAGCAATTATTATTAGCAAGAACTTTCTTAGGTGTTTTGTCGGCACAAAACTTGAGAGAGTTAAAATATTATGGCAATGAACCCCGTTAGAAGTCTTTCAATAAAAATTTTAAAAAGAAAATTTTTATTTTATAAATTAATAATGTTAATTAACAAAAAATAACCATGAATAATAAAGAAAAACCTATATTAGAAAAAACAACTTCTAACGGGGTGAAAAAATATTTCTTTACGTCAGAGTCAGTAACCGAAGGTCACCCCGATAAAGTCTCAGATCAAATATCAGACGCTATCTACGATGAAATGTTAAGACAAGACCCGGACGCCCATGCCGGTATTGAGTGTTTTTGCACAACCGGTCTTGTTTTAGTTGGCGGAGAAGCTAGGACAACCGCTTACGTTGATATACAAAAGACGGTCAGAAGAGTTCTTCAGGAGATTGGCTACGATAAGCCGGAATACGGCTTTTGCGCGGATGCTGTAGGAGTAATAGTCACCTTGCACGAACAATCTCCGGACATTGCCCAGGGGGTTGATGAAGGAAAAGGGGAATTTAAAGAGCAGGGGGCCGGAGATCAGGGTCTTATGTTCGGCTATGCTACTAATGAGACAGAAGAATTAATGCCTTTGCCTCTTGTGCTGGCGCATAAATTAACCATGAAGTTGGCTGAAGTAAGAAAACAAGGAGTTTTGCCTTATTTGAGGCCTGATGGTAAATCGCAAGTCACAGTAGAATATGAAAACGGCAAAGCCAAAAGAGTGGATACCGTGGTTATTGCCGCGCACCATTCAGCTGATGTTAGTATGGAAAAACTAAGAAGCGATATCAAAGAATACGTTATTAAGCCGGTGGTCGGCAGTTTGACTGATGAAGGAACTAAGTATTTTATTAATTCAACCGGTAAGTTTATTTTAGGAGGTCCTCCGGCTGATGCAGGACTGACGGGCAGAAAAATCATTGTTGATACTTATGGCGGATATGGAGCGCACGGGGGAGGGTGCTTTTCAGGAAAATGCGTAAGTAAAGTTGACCGGTCGGGCGCTTATATGGCTCGTTATGCTGCCAAAAATATCGTAGCTTCCGGCTTGGCTGATAAATGCGAACTGCAGGTTGCTTATTCAATCGGCGTGGCTCAACCCGTATCAATTCTTGTTGACACTCAAGGAACCGGCAAAATTCCCGATGAAGAAATAGAGGAAATCGTCAAGAAAGTTTTTGATTTCAGGCCCAAGCAGATTATTGATAATCTTAATTTGAAAAGGCCGATTTATCAAAAGACAGCTTGCTACGGCCATTTTGGCCGAAATGATGCAGATTTCACTTGGGAGAAAACCGACAAAGTGGAAGAAATAAAGAAACATGCAAATAAACCCCGTTAGAAGTCTTGGGCAGGAAAAATTTAATTTAAATTTTTCCTGCAAGGCAATGACGGAGGGTATAACTAAAAACAAAGGTCTATCTGAAATTAGCTTTATGCTATATAAGACAGACTTCTAACGGGGTGAACTTTCTTAAGTACAAATACGTTTACTTCGTATTTTCTGGAATACTGGTTTTAGCCAGCATTGTTTTTTTGTTTGTTTTTGGTTTGAATTTGGGAATTGATTTTACCGGCGGCAGTATTTTAGAGATTGAATATTTGACAGCCAGGCCGTTGAACGAAGAAATTAAACAGAGGGTGGCTGATTTGGATCTGGGCAGTATTTCCGTGCAGTCCATCGGAGAAAATGGAATAATCATCCGGATGAAAGATATCCCGGAAAACATTCATCAAGAACTTGTCAGGAAATTGTCAGAGGGTCATGAGATTGAAGAACAACGTTTTGAATCAATCGGGCCGACCATCGGCCAAGAACTCAAAGACAAAACAAAAGTGCTGATTCTGGTGGCTCTTTTTTCTATTGTTTTATATATTGCTTTCAGTTTCCGCAAGGTTCACCGGCCAGTTAGTTCTTGGCAATATGGCTTAGTTGCTTTAATAGCTCTTTTCCATGACGTGCTTTTGCCTTTGGCTGTTTTTTCTATTTTAGGCAAGCTGTATGGAGTTCAAATAACTATTCCGGTTGTAGCCGCTCTTTTAACTATTTTGGGCTATTCAATCAACAATACGGTTGTTGTCTTTGATAGAATAAGAGAAAACCTTATTCAAAAAACAGCCGGCACTTTTGAAGAAACGATAAATATAAGCTTAAATCAAACATTGAGCCGCTGTATTAATACTTCTTTGACAACCTTATTGGCCCTGTTCGCCATATTCTTTTTTGGCGGCAGCACTTTGCGGTATTTTTCTTTAACGTTAATAATCGGCATTATGGCCGGAACGTATTCTTCAATCTTTTTAGCCAGTCCCTTGCTCGTTTTGAGAAATAGAAGTTGACAAGATAAAGAATATATGCTTAAATAGAGGAAGATATGAAGCTGAATTTTCAATCAATTTGCCAAGGAATTCTTTTCCGTGATTTATCCGGCAGGACAAAAGATGTCGTTAGCCGGCGTTTTGGGCTTGCCCGCCTGGGGCGGGTTAAAGGAGAAAAACAGACGCTAGAAACAATAGGGACTCAATACGGCATAACCAGAGAAAGGGTTCGTCAAATTGAGAACGACGGAATAAAAAGATTAAAAAAAACAATCCAGTCCCCGGAATGCCAGAATGTTTTTCAGGACTTTGTTAAAGAGCTTAAAAATTCTGGCGGTCTGAAAAAAGAAGATGTTTTCCTTTGTCAGTTTGGCGGAGAAAAATTTCAAAACCACGTTTTCTTTTTATTGACTCTGGCTGAACCGTTCCAAAGGTTTAGAGAAACAAAAGATTTCCACGCCCTTTGGGCCATTAATAATAATTCAATTAATATTGCTCAGCAATCCATTGATAGTTTTACGGCCGAGCTTAAAAATAAAAAACAATTGCTTACTCTGCCCAGAGGAATTCTATCTTCTCATATCGAGATTTCCAAAAACATTTTAAAGAATCCGGAGGGGTTTTATGGCCTTAAAGACTGGCCCGAAGTTAATCCTAAGGGAGTTAAGGATAAGTCCTATATTGTGCTGAAAAAAGCTGAAAAGCCGCTTCACTTCGTTGAAATATCCAAACTTGTCGGCCAAGATGCTTTGTGCCAGACCGTGCATAATGAGCTTATAAAAGATCCCAGATTTGTTCTGGTTGGCCGAGGGCTTTATGCTTTGAAAGAGTGGGGTTATCAATCCGGCATAGTTAAAGAGGTGATTTCAGAGATACTGAAATCTTCAAAAGGGCCCTTAGAAAAAGAAACCGTAATTGAAGAGGTGCTCAAGCAGCGCTATGTTAAGCCAAGCACTGTTTTACTGAATCTTCAGAATAAGAAGTATTTTTTGAGGAATCCGGATGGCCAATACAGCTTAAGGGAGGCCTAATAAAAATTAAGAGAATTTTAACAAAGTTATTTATCTATGGTGGAACAGGCCATCTATTATATTAATATTGTTTGGGACATCATAAAGAATTGGTGGTGGGTTTTACTTCCTCTTATTCTTTATCGTCCCTTTGTTTTTTTCTGGCTTTGGTGGAGGTTCGAGGACTGGATGTTTCAACAGAAAATTGTTTTACTTGAAATTAAGATGCCCAAAGAAGTTTTAAGGCCCGTCAGAGCCATGGAACAAACGTTTGATGCTATTTGGGGCAATCTTTTTGACCAGCCTGATTGGTGGGAAAAATGGGTTGAAGGCAAACGGCAAATCGGTATGGAGCTTGAAATGGTCAGCTTGGAGGGAGAGCCCCACCTTTACATTAGAACTAACCAAAGTCGTAAAGACGCCATTGAAGCGTCAATTTATTCTCAATATCCGGATGCTGAAATTATAGTAGCCAACGACTATACGACAAATATTCCTTCAAGTCTTCCTAATAAAGATTGGGAAATTTGGGGTACGGACTATATGTTATTAAAAAAAGACGTTTATCCGATAAAAACCTATTCTAAATTTTTTGAAGAAAGGCCCGAGATAGCCAAAGAAGAAAAAAGAATTGACCCGTTGGCAACTCTTTTTGAAGGAATGGCCAAGATGAAAAAAGATGAACAGCTTTGGATTCAGATATCAGCTGAACCAATCAGCATTAACGAAGATGATTTCGTCAAACGAGGGAGAGCAGAAGCTGATTTATTAGCCAAAAGGCCCCCTTCTTCTAAAGGAAAGTCTATTTTTAAGGAGGCGGCGGAAATATTGATTCTAGGTAAAGTGGAAGAGAATAAGAAGGAAGATTTAAAGCTTGAACAGCTTTTACCGCCCGAATCTCGTTTGACTCCCGGAGAAAAAGACGTGGTGGCCGCGGTTGAACAAAAAGTCTCCAAACATTGCTTTAAATGCTATATAAGGTTTATTTATCTAGCTAAAAGAGAAGCTTATTTTGGCGCGGCCAAATCAATCCCTCTTGGTTTTTTCCAGCAGTTTGCCACCGAAAATCTTAATAATCTCGTACCCTTTTCTAGAACCATTACTAAAATCCACCGCTACCCGATTTTGGATTTTGTCCGCGCCCGCCGTAATTTTATGAGAAAAAGAAGATTGTTTTTCCGTTACATTAAACGGATGTCTCCGTTGTTTCCAAAACCGGGCGGCACGTTTCTTTTAAATGTTGAAGAGGTGACGACTTTATTTCACTTTCCGGGCAGAGCGGTCTCTCAAGCTCCTTCTATGTCGCGGGTTGAATCAAAGAAAGGAGAGGCGCCTCCGGGCCTGCCAATGGAAGAATAAAATAAAATTATTATGAACCCCGTTAGAAGTCTTAGCCAGAAAAAATTTGAATTAAAATTTTTTCTGCTCTGCAATAATGGGGTATAATCAATAATCGAAGTCTATTCTGAAATTAGCCTTGTGTTATATAAGACAGACTTCTAACGGGGTGAAAGAAGATATAATACTTTTTGCCGAAACAACATTCCGTAATATGCGCAAGAAATTCGGGATTAAGATTGATGACAGAAGAAGGCATGTTTATGTTGTTGGTAAAACCGGCATGGGAAAAACAATCATGCTTGAGAATATGGCCATTCAGGATATTCAGCAGGGCAAAGGACTGGGATTTGTGGATCCGCACGGAGAAGCGGCTGAAAAGCTTTTGGAATTTATTCCTTCAAACAGGATTAATGACGTTGTTTATATTAACCCGGCTGACATAGATTTTCCGATTGCTTTTAATATTATGGAGCAGGTTTCAGTGGAGTATCGGCATTTGGTAGCTGGCGGGCTGATGGGGGTTTTTAAAAAGATCTGGCCGGATGTTTGGTCGGCCCGTATGGAGTACATTCTTAACAACTGCATTTTGGCCCTTTTGGAGTACCCGGGAGCCACTCTTCTTGGAGTTAATAGAATGTTGTCAGACGTTGATTATCGCAAAAAGGTGGTGGATAAAATTACCGACCCGGTGATTAAGGCCTTTTGGGTACAAGAATACGCCAGATACACTCAAAGATACGAAGTTGAAGCGACTGCCGCCATACAAAATAAAGTAGGTCAGTTTATTTCAGCTCCTATTATTAGAAACATTATCGGACAAGTTCAATCTTCAATCAATATGAGGAAGATTATGGACGAAAAAAAGATTGTTATTATGAATTTGTCCAAAGGCAGGGTCGGGGAAGATAATTCACGATTACTGGGAGCCCTTTTAATTACAAAATTGCAGTTAGCGGCCATGTCGCGGGTTGATATCCCCGAGGAAAAAAGAAACGACTTTTTTCTGTACGTTGATGAATTTCAGAACTTTGCCACGGAGTCCTTTGTCAATGTTTTATCAGAGGCCAGGAAATACCGACTGGCTTTGATTTTAGGCCATCAATACATAACTCAGATGGAGGAAGAAGTGAGAGACGCTGTTTTTGGAAACGTTGGGACAATTATTTCTTTCAGGGTTGGAGCAGAGGACGCTGAATATCTGGAAAAAGAGTTCACCCCCGAGTTTCTGGCCGCTGATATAGTTAATCTGGGCAAATACAATATTTATTTAAAGTTGATGATTGACGGTTTGGCGGGCAGACCTTTTTCTGCTCAAACATTGATGCCTTGGTCAAAGCCGGAAATCTCGTACGTGGAAAAAATAATAAAAGCTTCGAGAGAAAGATATAGCCGGCCTCGTCAGGAGGTTGAAGATAATATCAGACAGTGGACAGGCATATTAAAGGAACCCGAACCTCAAGCAGTCATGCCGGTTCTTTACGACGCCAAGTGTTCAATGTGCGGTAAAGATACTAAGGTTGTTTTTCAACCCGACGGTAAAAGGCCGGTTTACTGCAAACCCTGCAGAAAAAAACTGCAGGAACCCAGGCAGGAGCCTAAAAAGGAAGAACCGGCCTCTCCTCCATCAATCCTTCCTTTTTCATCTTCCAGAAATCAAAAGACCGAGCAGTCAAGGCCCAGGAGAAAAGAAATTAACCTGGGAGAGTTGAAAGAGGCCTTAAAAGAAGGGCTGGCTGATGAAGGAGAAAAGAAGGAGGGGGAAATAAATCCCGGGCAAACGATCAAATTTCAATGAAAACGCTAAAAGAGTTCAATTTTAAAAACAAAACAGTTTTAGTCAGGTGCGATTTTAATGTTCCCCTTGATAATCAGGGGGTTTCATTTCCTTCGGAAATAGAGATTTTAGATGATTTTAAAATTAAGGAAGCCATCCCAACAATTGAGTATTTAATGGAGAAAGAAGCTAAAATTATTTTAATGTCTCATTTAGGGAGGCCTGATGGCAGAGTGGTTGAAGAGTTAAGGCTAACGCCTATCCAAACAAGGCTCATGGAATATTTGGATGTTTCTATAACCAAGTCAACCGACTGCTGTTCTCTTGAGATAGAGAAATGGATAAAGGAGATGAATCCGGGAGAGATTCTTTTATTGGAGAATATTCAATTTCATCCGGGCGAAAAACAGAATGATCCGCAATTTGCCAAAACTTTGGCAGGGTACGCTGATATTTTCATCATGGAGGCATTTGGGCAAGCTCACCGCAATTATGCTTCAATCTCTGGAATCCCGAATTATCTGCCTTCAGGAGCCGGGTTTCTGTTTGAAAAGGAAATTAAGGCGCTAGCAAGTTTGATGAAAAATCCCAGAAAGCCATTAATAGCTGTTATTGGCGGGGCAAAAGTGGAAACAAAAATGAAAATGATTGATAATATTTCTGAAGTTGCTGATTTTGTTTTGCTCGGAGGATTAATCAACCAAGAGATAATAAATCAGAGTAGGCATTTAAAATATCCTCAGAAAATTATTGCTCCGATTGATGAAATGTTCGGGGGAAAAGATATTGGGCCCAAAACAGTCCATCTTTTTAAAGAAAAAATATCTTTAGCTAAGACCGTTTTCTGGAACGGTCCTCTTGGGTTAATTGAGCAGACGGATTCTTCTTTTGGCTCAAGCGAGATTGCCAAAGCGATTGTTGGCTCTGGCGCCTTTTCGGTTGTCGGGGGAGGGGAAACAGCAGAATTTATCAATCGGCTGGGATTAATTGAGAAATTCAATCATATTTCAACCGGCGGGGGAGCTATGTTGGCATTTTTGTCTGGAGAAAAATTACCCGGGATAGAAGCCCTTAGTTAATGAAGTTAAAACTTCATCTTTATTTTCACTCGCTATAAGCGAATTCAATAAATAATATAATATGCCTGAAATTAAAAATTTAAAAAAAGCAGCCGGCAGAATTTTAAAGGCCGTTGAAAAAAAAGAAAGAATTATACTATATGGAGATTCTGATTTGGATGGGATGAGTTCGGTTATTGTTTTGAAAGAGGCGATTAAAAACTTAGGGGGAGAGGTTAGGGCTGTTTATTTTCCTGATAGAGAAGTAGAGGGTTATGGGCTTAACGAGAGCGCCTTACAATATTTAAAGAAATACGCGCCGGCCCTGTTAATCCTTTTGGATTGTGGCATAGGTAATTTTGAGGAAGTAAATTTAGCAAAAAAGTTAGGGATTGAGGTGATAATTATTGACCATCATGAGCCCTTGGAAAAATTGCCCTTAGCTTCTGTTGTTGTCAACGTAAAGCAAAAAGGAGATAAATACCCTTTTAAGCAGTTTGCGGCTGCCGGGATTGTTTACAGGTTGGCCGAAGCCTTACTAAAAGAAAAGCTTTCAACTTCTTTAAGAAAGAACTTCTTAGAGCTGGTTGCTTTAGCTACAATTTCAGATATGATGCCTAAGGCCGAAGACAACCTTGAGTTTTTAGGAGAAGGACTGACTTCTTTGTTGCATACTTTAAGACCCGGCCTGAAAGTGTTTTGGAATCTTGGCTCGGTTGGTAAAGAAAACATCGGGCAGTTCAGCCAGCAGGTAATTTCAGCTTGCCATTCCGGAAAAAATAATAACCATTTAAACGATGGTTATTTACTTTTAATATCAAGTTCAATCAAGGAGGCTGAAAACTTAGCAAAACAACTTTTAGAGAATGCCGAGCTTCGCTATGGCAAAATTAAAGATGTTTTTGAAGAGGTGAAAGAAAGAATTTCAAACAAACCGGAAGAGAAAATTATATTTGAGGGAGATAAGTCCTGGCCCGTTTTAATTGCCGGTCCGGTTTCATCTAAAATCTGCCAGATTTATAAAAAGCCGGTTTTTTTGTACAGCGAAAAAAAAGGATACTGCCAGGGAGCTGTCAGGACGCCCGTCGGGCTTGACGGAGTTAAGGCTATGAGGCATTGTTCAAAGGATTTGGAAACATATGGCGGCCATCCGCAAGCTGGCGGCTTTAGGGTGAAAAAAGAGGATGTTGATAATTTCAAGGACTGCTTAGTTCAATATTTTAAGAATAAGCGTTAAAATAATAATATGCAAAAGATTATTATTTATACGGACGGAGGTTCAAGGGGTAATCCCGGTCCTTCAGCTATTGGGGTTGTTTTGTGCGATGAAAAAGGCAAGGCTGTTAAAGGATATTCAGAATTAATCGGCGTTCGTACGAACAACGAGGCCGAGTACGAGGCGGTTATTTTTGCCTTAAAAAAAGTAAAAGCGCTCTACGGTAAGAAAGCCGTCAAAGACTCCGAGGTTGAAGTAAGAGCTGATTCAGAACTTTTAATTAAGCAATTAAACGGGGAGTATAAAATTATTGAGCCGAAAATTCAAGCTTTGTTTTTAAAAACTTGGAATCTTAAAATTGATTTTAATAAGATTAAGTTTATTTGCATTCCCCGGGAAAAGAATAAAGAGGCAGACAGTTTGGTTAATCAGGCTTTAGATAATCAAGCAAAAAATCAAACTTTGTTTTAATTCAGAAGGACTATTTTTATTTATTTTCAGGTCGGCGATTTTTAGTTGACATAGACTATTGACAACGATTTCTGGTTTGATATACTTATAATTGATTATGAGAAAAATGATTACCACTTTAAATAAATCAAGCGGTTTATAAACCTGTGATTTTTTAATGCCTGCCTGCCGGCAGGCAGGTCGCAGTAAATCTGACCGCTTCAAAGGCGGTTTTTCATTGAGTAATTTCTCATAAGGAACTTTGAAAACTTAATAACAACTAGTGATTATTAATTGCTAGCTAATTAGGTATATATTGCATTTTATTTAAGGGCAGACGGTGGATGCCTTGGAATATCGAGGCGATGAAGGACGTGGGGAGTCTGCGATAAGCTTCGGGGAGGTGACTCTCAACCTTTGATCCGGAGATTTCCGAATGGGGAAACCCATCCCGATGATAAGTCGGGATACCGAGCATATTATATATGTTCTGGAGCGAACCTGGGGAAGCGAAACATCATAGTACCCAGAGGAAAAGAAAATGAAAGATAATTCCCTTAGTAGCGGCGAGCGAAGAGGGAAGAGCCCAAACTCTTTACTTTTTTTAAAAGTAAGGGGAGTTGTAAGATGGTGACGTCAGGAGCCCAGCACTTCCTTAGTTTGCTGGAAGCGCTGGACTTTTTGAGGGAGAATATTTAGACGAAGTTTGGTTAGAGGAAGCACCCTGGAAAGGGGCGCCATAGAGGGTAATAGCCCCGTACTCGAAAATCACTTCGCGCTCCTTGTTATTATTCTTGAGTACTTCGAGGCACGAAAACCTTGAAGGAAGCAGGCCGGACTAACCGGCCAAGGCTAAATACTACGATATTTCCGATAGTGAACCAGTACCGTGAGGGAAAGGTGAAAAGCAGCCCCGTGAGGGCGGTGAAATAGAACCTGAAACCGTGTTGCCCACAAAGAGTCAGAGCCCCTTTTATAGGGGTGATGGCGTGCTTTTTGCAGAACGAGCCAACGAGTCCCGATAATTTCTTGTTTAAGTCCTTACAGGACGAAAGCTCAGTGAAAGCGAGCGTTAAAAGCGCATCTTTTAAGAAATTACCGGGGACCCGAAGCCAAGCGAGCTTACCATGACCAGGATGAACTTTGGCGAAAGCCGAAGGGAGGTCCGAACCCGTGGGTCGTTCAACTCCTTGGGATGAGTTGTGGTAAGAAGTGAAAAGCTAAACGAGCTTGGTAATAGCTGGTTCTCTCCGAAATAGCTTTCGGGCTAGCTCTTCCAATTAATATCCGGAGGTAGAGCACTGGATGGATTTCCTTGGGATTTTTCTCAGGTAATTCAACCAAACTCCGAATGCCGGATTTACAAAAGTGGAAGAAGTCAGACTATGGGCGCTAAGGTCCGTGGTCAAAAGGGAAACAGCCCAGACCTTCATCTAAGGTCCCTAAACTGAACTAAGTGTATAAGGAAGTGGAGTTCCATTGATAGTTAGGAGGTTAGCTTAGAAGCAGCTATCCTTTAAAAAGTGCGTAATAGCTTACTAACTAAGGAATTTTGCGCCAAAGATTCAACGGGGCTAAGTTCAGTACCGAAGATAAGGATGTCACGCCAATTTATTGGCGGACGTGGTAGGAGAGCGTTCTTAGTGCTGCGAAGCTGAGAGGTGACTCTTGGTGGAGCGCTAAGAAGTGAGAATGTTGGCATGAGTAACCGCAATCAGGGTGAGATCCCCTGACACCGAAAGCCTAAGGTTTCCTTGGCAATGACAATCAACCAAGGGTTAGGCGGACCTAAGGGGAAGCCGAAAGGCGTACCCGATGGACAGCCGGTTAATATTCCGGCCCTCCAGTACTTTTCTAAAGAGTAACGCAATCTTTTAGGTTGGGCGAATTAATGGATTTTTGTTTCTTGTTCGTAAGAACCGGAAAAATATTCTACTTCGGTAGGATAGATTCAACTGAAAATGTTGCCAAGAAAAACTCGTAGGGTTAAAAGTATTGGATCCGTACCGTAAACCGACACAGGTAGGCTGGCGTAATAGTGCCAAGGTGAACGGGTGAAACTTCGTTAAGGAACTCGGCAATAAAGTGTCCGTAAGTTCGCAATAAGGACTGCCGCTTAAAAGCGGCTTCAACAAACGTACCCCAGGCGACTGTTTACCAAAAACATAGGTCCCTGCTCAACTCGTAAGAGGATGTATAGGGGCCGAGGCCTGACCAGTGCTGGAATGTCAAAGCTGCCGGTATTTGTCGCAAGATAAATGCTGAGTGGCCAAAGCACCAGTGAACGTCCGCGGTAACTATAACCGTGTTAAAGTAGCGTAATCCCTTGCCGGGTAAGTTCCGGCCCGCATGAAAGGCTTAACGACTTGGGGACTGTCTCAACGAAGAGCCCGGTGAAAATGCAATACCGGTAAAGATGCCGGTTACCTGCGGCTAGACGGAAAGACCCCGGGAGCTTTACTGTAGCCAGATATTGAGTTTTGATTTTAGATGCGTAGCGTAGCGGGTAGACTTTGATGTCCTGTTCTCGGACAGGGCGGAGTCGCCAATGAAACACCCGTCTTCTGGAATCTTTATTCTAACTTTGTCTGAAATGGTGAAGGACAGTGTTTGGTGGGCAGTTTAAGTGGGGCGCTTGCCTCCTAAAAAGTAACGGAGGCGTTTAAAGGTCAGCTAGCTCCGGATGGAAATCGGAGTGGTCCTGTAAAGGGAAAAGCTGGCTTTACTGCAAGGCGGATATGCCGCGCAGTTGGGAAACCAGAACTTAGTGAACCGACCTTTTTTAGTAGAAAAGAGGAAGATCATCAACCAAAAGTTACCCCGGGGATAACAGGCTAGTAGAGCCCGCGAGTTCATATCAACGGCTCTGTTCGGCACCTCGATGTCGGCTCATCACATCCTGGAGGTGAAGAAGCTTCCAAGGGTTCGGCTGTTCGCCGATTAAAGTGGTACGTGAGCTGGGTTCAGACCGTTAAGAAACGGAATAGGATTCGGTTTTTTAATAGTCTGAATCCAAGGTTAAGACATCATAAAATAACGGCGGCGTTCAATAGTAATATTGAATGTGAAGTTGACTTATATCGGTGAAATCCTTGTCAAGGACAATACCGAGGGAAATCTATATTTATATAGATACCCGTAGAGACTACACGTCAACCTCCTTGAATAATCAAGGAAGATAATATAGTCCAATGCATCTAGGAATAGGTGACAACATGCGTGAGACAGGTTGGTCCCTATCTACCGCAGGCGTAGAGTCTTGAGGGAAGTTGACCTTTGTACGAGAGGATCAGGTTGAACTAACCTCTGGTGTACCAGTTGTTCCGCCAGGAGCATCGCTGGGTAGCTAAGTTAGGAAGGGATAAGAGCTGAAAGCATCTAAGCTCGAAGCCCCTCCCAAGATAAAGACTCATTAAAACCGCTCAAAGACTATGAGCTTGATAGACTCCAAGTGTAAGGGCCGAGAGGCCTTAAGCTGAGGAGTACTAATAGGTTATAATTTTTATATGCCTTATTTGGCTAGCAATTAATGATCATTTACCCTGTTAAATGCTGTTTTACAGCAATTTTACTTTCAGTAAAATTATTTAACAGGGTGAAAAGGATGTTGTGGTGGCGGTTATACTGGAGTTGTTCCACCTGTTCCCATTCCGAACACAGAAGTGAAATACTCTAAGGCCCATGATAGTGGTATTCCCGCGAAAGTAGGTAGCCGCCACCAGAGCATCCTTTTTTGTTTGGATAAAAAATAAGCTATTTTACCTAATGAAAGTAAAATAGCTTGAAATTCTTGGCTATCCGTGCCCGCCAAAAAAAAGACACGGATAGCTCTTGAGAGGAGGTATGTTTATATTCTATATAAATAGAATAGTTTGTCAATAGCTTGCGCTGGTTTAACTTGCTGGGATAAGACCAGTCAGCTATAATAGTTTAAGTATTGCCATATGAAAATTTCTGCCAATAAAAATACAATTTCAGTTATTATTTTAGGAATATTAATTATTTTATCCCTAAACTTTTTTCAAAAACCGGTTAAGGGATTTTTTTATTCTATTTCTTCTCCCCTCCAACAAAATTTATGGGAAATGGGAGATAGCCTCTCAGATTTTATGGACGGGCTGATTAATTCTAAAAACATCAAATTTGAAAACGAAGGCCTTAATCAGACAGTTCGAGAGTTAATAGCAGAAAATCTTTCTTTGCAGGAGCTTAAGAAAGAAAACGAAACTTTACGAGAAGTTTTAGAATTAGGCATTCAAAAGGAATTTCGGTTAGCTTTAGCTTCCGTTATTAGCAAAGATATTTCTCAAGATGCCGTTTTGATAAATCAAGGGTCAAAAGACGGAATCGTTTTGGGCATGCCCGTAATAACTCCTCAAAAGGCGCTTTTAGGCAAGGTTATTGAAGTTTATGATAATTTTTCAAGGGTTATGCTTATTTCAAATGAAGCCAGCGCCTTTGACGCCAAAGTATCTCAAACCGGGATTACAGGCGTTATTAAGGGAAGCGGGAACTTAAAAATAAGCTTTGACCTTGTTTCTCAAGACAAAGAATTAATTGAAGGTGATTTGGTGGTTTCTAGTGTTTTAGGAGGGATTTATCCGCAAGGTCTTTTAGTGGGCACCATTAAAAGCGTTGTTAAAAGCGACATCAAACCGTTTTATGAAGCCGAAGTTTCTCCTATGTTTAAGGGAGCAGATGAATTGAAAGACGTCTTTATTATTCTAAATTTTTAAAATGTTAGGCAAAATACTTATTTTAGCGCTATTTTTTTATTTTTTAGTTTTATTGCAAACCAGCTTTTTGGTTCATTTTAGAATATTTGGATTCGCCCTTAATTTTGTTTTTATTGCAGTGGTTCTTATTAATATTTTTGAAAAGCCCCAAAAGTATTCAGGCATGGCGGCAGCTTTTATTGGAGGGCTTTTCTTAGACATTTTTTCGGCCGGAGTTATTGGTTTTAATGTTTTGATTTTAGTAGTTTTAGCTTTTTTACTTAAAACTTTTTTTAAAAAATATGTTAGACTTTCCATTTGTTAAATTTAAGGTCAAGCGGCTTAATAAAGAAATAGAGCCGCAAGAGACGCTTTTAGACGTTTTAGCCCAAAAAAAAGAAAAGGAATTAGGAATTTCAGAACAAAAGCTGGAAACGCCTCTTTCTCAAAAAATATTTAAAGCTATTTTGGTTTGCTTTTTTATTTCAATCTTTGCGCTTTTTGCCAAAACAGCCCAGTTGCAAATTTTAGAAGGGGAGGAGCTTTCTCAATTATCGCAACAAAACCAGTTTGTCGTTCGTTCTATTGAGGCTCAAAGAGGAGTTATTTATGATACGAACTTAAAGCAGCTTGTTTTTAATAAGCCGAGCTTTGATTTGATTTGCCGCATAGCTGATTTGCCGGATGATGAAAATCAAAGAGATGATATTTTAAAAGAAGTGGCTCAAATTCTTCAAATGGATTCGGAAGATCTGGCGGAGAAAATAAAAAAAGCCAACGCGCCCGAACTTTTAATCGCCAAAGATATTTCTCACGAGGCCTTAATCTTATTTGAAGCTAAGCATTATGAACTGCCCGGGTTTGAATCAAAAAATAATAGTGTCAGAGAATATTTATCAGGACCGGTTTTTAGCCGTTTAATCGGCTATCAAAGAAAAACCGGAGAAAAAGAGGGGATTGAAGCGTATTACGACGATGTACTTCAGGCCCAATCGGGAAAATTGCAAGTAGAAAGAGATGTTCATGGAAATCCGATATCCAAAGAAATTATCTCTCAGCCTTTGTCCGGGCAGAGTCTAGTTCTTTATCTAGATGCCGAATTGCAGAATAGTCTTTATCAATCCTTAAAAGCGGTCATTAGTAAGGCCGGAGCTAAAAGCGGAGCGGCTGTTGCCCTATCCCCTGAAACCGGCGGAGTTTTAGCCATGGTTAGTTTCCCTGATTTTGATAATAATCTTTTTAGTCAGGGGATGACGCAGGAAGAATGGCAGAAAATTAATTCCGACCCGCAGAAGCCTCTTTTTAATCGGGTTATTTCAGGGATAGGATATCCGACCGGTTCCACTATTAAGCCGTTGATCGGCATAGCGGCTCTGGAAGAGGGA
>JAUYKD010000048.1 GCA_030700195.1 Candidatus Nealsoniibacteriota bacterium
CCTCAAAGCTCTATTTTAGGAGCCGTAATTTTAGGAGACAAAAGCAGATTGTCGGAGGAGTTGAAAAGAAAGTTGAATATGGCGGGAGTCAGACACATAACCGCGATTTCCGGCATGCACATTACCATTCTTTCAATTCTGCTGATGCAGGCTCTGATTGGGTTGGGTTTGTGGAAAAAACAAGCTTTTTATTTAACCTTGGCTTTTTTAATTTTATTTATTGTCATGGTCGGTTTGCCTGCTTCAGCCGTCAGAGCGGGCCTGATGGGCGGAACTTTTCTTCTGGCTAAATATTTAGGCAGATCGTCTTCGGGTTTCCGTCCAATTATTTTTGCCGGGACAACGATGCTGGCAATTAACCCTTTGCTTTTAAAATTAGACGTTGGTTTTCAGCTTTCATTTTTGGCGGTGCTTGGGATCATTTATCTCTCCACAATTTTCCAAAACTTGTTTAAAAAAGTTCCCAATATTTTTCAGTTAAGAAATATTCTGGCCATGACCTTTTCGGCCCAGGTTTTTACCCTGCCCATTTTAATCTATAATTTCGGCTATGTTTCGATCGTTGCTCCTATCACCAATATTTTAATTATTCCCTTACTGCCTTATATTATGATTTTAGGATTCCTGGTGGGGATAGCCGGAATGATTTGGCAGTCTTTAGGCTGGATTATCTCTTGGCCCGTTTGGTTGTTACTAACTTATCTGACAAAAGTAATTGATTGGTCCAGCCAAATTCCTTTGGCTACTTTCGCTATAGCAAATCTCCATTGGATTTGGTTGGTAGCGGCTTATCTAATTTTAAGCGGCCTCGCTTGGAAATTAAACCAAAATAAAAATTGAGTGAGGTTCTATCTCGCTCAATCGACAAGAAGTCGGTTTTTTGGTATAATGGAAAAAGAGTTTCAATAAAAATGAATAAAAAATTGATAATAGGCGTAGATATTGGTGGGTCAAAGATTAATATAATCGATCCGAAGCAACTCTAAGAAATTAACTCTATAATGTAAAAACCATGAAAGGTTTGTTAGAAGAAATTTTAGAAATTCCGAGCAGAGCCCGTCTTTGCTACCAGAAAAATCGGGGAATAAAACTACCTACCGGTGTTCCTTATTTGGGCATGGGGTCATCGTATCACGCGCCCTTAACCTTGTTTTATTGCGGGAAAGATATTCATCCTCGGATTGCTTCTGAATATTACAACTACTTGGCAAGGAGGGTTTTGCCTCAGGGGGTTTTAATCTCTCAATCGGGCGAAAGTTCGGAGACGGTTTGGAATTTAGATTGTTTTAGAAGTGTTATCGTCATCACCAACAATCCCAATTCTTCCTTGGGGACATCAAAGAAAGCCCGAAAAGTGGTAGAGCTTTTTTCTGGAGAAGAGAAATTTCCGACGACCAAGAGCTTTATTAACACCCTGATTGTTCTTTATTTGGGACTAGGGATAAATCCATTGAGAGGCATCCGAGCTTTAGAGAAAAATTTTAATAATTTCCAAGAGTTTGCCAAAAGGCAAGCCGAAGATATATTTAATTACTTAACCACAAAAAAGATAAAGGGTTTGTATGTTATTGGCAGCGGGCCAAATGCTGGTACAGCTTCTCAAGCCTCTCTTACATTGAGCGAGACGACGAAACTTTCCTGGATTGGGATGCCGGTTGCTCAATACGACCACGGACCGAAAGAAACCGCCGAAAATACAGTCGTGATAATTTTAAACAGCAACGGGAAAGATAAAAAGAGAATAGAATTAATTAAAGGAAAGTTAAAGGCTAAATCTAATGCCTGCATTATTGAATTAACCGAAAAGGAGTTGCCGGAGCAATTAAGCCCTTTTCTATTTATCACCCAATTGAATTTTATTATGAACTATCTGGCTGATGACATGAAGATTAAGAGAGTATTTCAGATGGGGGAAAAAGTTACAACTGTTCCCAAATCAGTTCACCGCTAATAAATTTGATAATCTAAAATTTAATGGAAAATCTGTACCTTAAAGAGGGGAAAGCATTAATTGTGGTTGCTCACCCTGACGATGAGACTATTTGGATGGCTGGGACTATTTTAAAATATCAAAATATTGATTGGACGATATTTGTGCTTTGCCGGAGAAATGACCCTGGCAGATATTCTAAATTTTTGCGGGCGGCACAATTCTATCATGCCCAAGGAATTATTTCGGATTTGGAAGATGAAGAAGTGCTTACCCTTAAAGAGAGTTTAGCCGAAATCGAAAAGAGGATTGGCAATCAGTTACCGAAGAAAAAATTTGATTATATTTTTACCCATGGTTCAAATGGGGAGTATGGACACGTAAAACACAGAGGAGCGCATATAGTAGTTAAGAGGCTGTTTCAAAAAAAGAAACTAATAAGCCACAATTTATTCTTTTTTGCCTATTTCCGGCCACAGGCCGAGTTTTGTCTTAAACTTTCCAAAGAGGAGTTTAAAACAAAAAAGGATATTATAAAAAATATTTATGGTTTTAGTAAATTTTCTTTTGAGAATAAAAACTGTCAAAGAGTAGAGACATTTGATAAATATCGTTTATGAAATCCTTAATTTTATATGCTTATCCGCCAGATTCTAGTGGTTTAAGTTTGCAGGGAGATATGTTGTACAGGGGCATGAAGGAGAACGGGGAAGAGGTGATGCCTTGCCACTGGGAAGGAAAATTGCAGAAAGAGTGGATTTATAATTATTTTCAACCAGATGTGGCAATAGGTGTGGGGTATTGGGGTTATACGCCGGAAATTATTTTACATCCTCAGAAATTTGGCATAACTCCGGTTCCTTGGCTGATAGCGGACGGTTGGGTCGCTAATTATCACGATGTTTTAAATGGATTGCCGCTTATTTTTGTTACGAGCGAATGGGTCAAAAAAACATACGAGCGGGACGGCGTGGACACGAAAAATTTTGAGGTAGCTCACGTCGGCATTGAGCCGGACCTGTTTAAATCTATTCCAAAAACCGACCCAAGAATCAAAAAACTCCGACAGATGCTTGGAGTCGGGCCTGACGAAAAATTAATTTTGACGGTTGGAGGAGATGTCACCTCAAAAGGAGCTCAAGAAGTATTAAAAGCGTTAGCGTTGATTAATCCAGAATTTAGCAAATGGAAGTATGTTTGTAAAAGCTGGGGGGGCGATTGCTTTCGCGGCCACCTCAAAGAAGAATTAGGGCTTATTAAAGAGCTTGGGCTTGAAAAAGAAAAAATACTGCATTTTGAAGGTCAGAATTCTCGAGAATTTATGCCCTATCTTCTTAATGCCGCCGATATTTATGCTGCTCCCAGCCGGCTTGAAGGATTCGGAATGATTCAGGTTGAGGCGCAGGCCTGCGGAATACCAGTTGTTTCTATTGATGCTATGGGGCCAAAAGAAACCATTATTCATAATGAAACCGGGTTTTTGGCTAAAGTTGAAAGTACCGTTAATCTTGAAAGCGAATTGGTTTACCCAGAGATGGGTTTTGAGAAAGAAACGAGAATTTTCTTTGATAAACCCAAAACTTTTGCCCATAGGGCCAGTGTTGAAGATTTAGCAAAATATCTTCTGATTCTTCTTACCGATGAGAAAAAAAGGATTGAAATGGGAAAAGAGGCCAGGGTACATGCTCTAAAGAATTTTCACTATCGCGATATCGCCGCTTTTATGACAGCCAGGATAAAAGCAAGGTTAGGGCTAAAATGAGAAGAAAGGCATCCTTTTCCTTTTTAGGCTTTCATAAGCAAAAAGATAGGCGCCGGCCGACCACCCCTGATAAGGGGTGCTTTCTTTTTGGGGTTTGCCCGATATTCCATGCAGCCATTCAAGAAATTCCCATCGTCCATTTTTTCCTAATTTGTTTGCCAAAGCCAGATTTTCAAGAGTTTTTTTAGCTTGGGTAAATTTTTTTGTCTTAACCAAAGCTGCAACATAAAAACCGCCAATAAACGGCCAAATTCCTGCGTTTAGATAGTAATAGGGAGTTTTAGCTGCGCATTTTGAAAAATATGAGTGCCATTCTCTGTCGCCGGGCTTAATGGGAGGAAAAATCGCTTTACAGGGAAAGGGCTTGTCAATTTTTTCTTTCTTGATATAACCAAGGATATTTTGGGCAATTTTTGGGGTGGCCAGACCGGTGACGATTGCCATTAGATTTCCAAAGGCATCAAACCAAAGGGCTTGTTCTCTTTCTCCATCGTGGGGTTTCCAGGCCCAGGGAAGATAGTATCCTCTCTTGGGATCATAGAGAGAAAGATATTTTTCAATTTCACCATTGACCACTTTTTTTATGCGGTTTGCCTGTTTATCTGCTCCAAGCATTTTCAGCGCTGAATAATAGAGAGCTTGAGTTGAAATTACGTACCCGTATTTATGGGGAAAAGCATCTTGCCAATCCATGGTTGGTTGCTGGGCAAGAAGCGTGACTTCATTGGGGTCTTGATATTTTAACCAGAGGTAAGCCCTATCAATGCTTTTTTTATAACGTTTCAGCAGGGTTTTTTCCCGATAAGCCTTAGCATAGACAAAATGGCCAATAATATACCAGAGCGTTGAATCAATAGTATTGTATGTCACATCAGAACGGCGATCGATATTGTAAGTTCCTACTGCATTAGGAATTTGTCCAAGTGGGGATTGATGTTTAGCTAAAAGTTCTAGGCTTTTTCGAAAAGGGATCTCAAATTTTGTCCCCACCAGGCTGGCGCCTAGAGATGTAATTATGCTGTCTCTGGCCCAGGTTGCCTCATAGCCACCCGGCAGGCCAGAAGCATAAAAACCCGTCGGCTTTTGGCAGTGTTCTATTACTCTTATTGCTTTTTGATAAGCTGTTTGGATCTCGGTCATGTTTTTTCTTCCAGGGCCAGGCGCGCTAAAAGATAAGATATCGTTGATTCTGCTCCTTGGTTGATATTTAGAGAACGTTGACCGAGCCCGTCATAGCATCCCCCCGTAGCTTCGTCATAAACTGCTTGATTCAGATAGTTTTCTCCTAAAAACCAAGAAAATGCTTGAAGAGCATATTTTTTATACATTTCTTTTCTCGTTGCCTGGTGGGCCACAACCAATGTTTGAACCATTGATGAGGCATCTTCCGGTTGCTGGTCAAAAAAAGCTCTTTTTCCGTTTTGGAAATACCATCCGTTTTGGCCTATCGGTGAGAAATATTTTTTATCAAAAGTAATATTTATGAGGAAGCGCAAGCTTTGTTCAGCAATCTTTAGGTATTTTTTTTCACCGGTGGCAAGATAGGCGTCAAAGAGAGCTTCCGGCAACTTGCTATTTGAATAGGTGAGAAGATTTTCGAACCAGGCCCAGTCTTTCGAAGTAGCCTTCCTGAAATCATTGATTAAAGAGTCGGCCAGTTTTTTTAAAGTATTTTTATATTTTCCTCTTGGATGTTTTTTGCTGTAAAAATAAAGCCCCGAGATGGCAAATGCTATGACTCGAGGAGATTTTATAAATTTTATTGTTGGAACAGCTTTTTTAAAAATAATTTCTGCCTGATTTTTAATATGGGTAGGAATATTGTCTTCGGATAGGAGATAACCCAAAGACCAAATAGCTCTGCCCTGGGCATCCTCGATCAATTTTGTATCCTGAAGCATTCTTTCATGATTGACGAAATTAATAAATACCCCGTTTGGCTTTTGGGCAAATTTAAGAAAGCGTAGATAGGTTTGGAGAAGATTCATAATTTGTTTATTTCTGGAGCATAGCCAATATTTGGCAGCCACAATCATGGCTCGGGCATTGTCGTCAATGCAGTAGCCGGAGGACAAGTCGGGCTTTACGTTCTTGGCAAATTGGATTATCCCAAATGAATCGGTAAGAGTTTTGAGATGTTTTAAGGTAACCGGAGGCAGTTCTTCTTCCCGGGAAAGGTTGGCGTACTTTTGGTAAAGTTCAAAATGAGAGCGAGCCACATTGGGCCAGGTCATGTGTCGCGTTTCGGTGTAGGCAGTTCTGGCCATCCGGTATCGAAGCTCCGGATTTTTGATTAAAACAAGCACTGCTTTTGTTATTGCCTTTGAGTCTTTTGGGTCAACCAGTATCCCTCTTTCCGGCGTTACAATATTTTTGGCGTATGAGGAAGCGGTGCTGACAACCGCTCTGCCGCACCCCAGGGCATAAGAAAGGGTTCCCGATACCGATTGCTCTTGATTGAGCGCAGGGGAGAGATAAATATCTGTTGCCTTAAGATACGAAACAACTTCCTTAAGGGTTAAATATTTATTATAAAATTTGACATTATTTTTTAAACCCAGTTTTTCAACCTCCTGTTTAAGAAAATTACGATAGCGCTCGCCTTCCTGTTTTCTGACTAAAGGGTGAGTTGTCCCGATAATCAGATAAAGCGTATTGGAAAATTGTTTTACGATTTCGGGCAATGCCCGAATAGCGTATTCGATGCCTTTCCCCGGGCTGAGCAGGCCGAAAGTCGATAGGACAATTTTCCCCCCAAATCCCAACTTTTGTTTTGCTTTAGTCCCGTTGTCAAACGGAACCTGGGGGATTCCGTGGGGAAGGACGAAGATTCTTGCTTTTCCCATTTCGTATTGTTTTTGAAGGATGTTTTTTGAAAATTCATTCATAACTATTATTGCCTTTGTGTTTTTCAGGAAGAATTGAACAATATGTTTTAGTTTTTTATTGGGTCTGGGCAAAACAGAATGGAAAGTCATAATAACCGGTTTTTTAACAACCTGGAGAAATGGAACAAGATGATTTCCATATTCTCCGCCGAAAATTCCGAATTCGTGCTGAATATGAACCAGCTTTATTTGATTATTCTCATTGATTTTGTTGGCCAGGGAAATGTAATCTTCGATATCGGTCGCAGCCACCTGGTGGATTACCTGATTTTTATAGTGATAGAGGTCGGTACTTTCATTGTTGATTGCGGCAATAACCGATTTTACCGTTAGATTGAATTTTTTATTTATCGCGTCGGAAAGATCTCTTGTAAAGGTGGCGATACCGCATTCCCGCGGCGGGAACGATGAGATATTTAAAATATTATTTATTGATTTTCTTTTCATTATGATGTTGCCGGCTCTCCTGGAAACTTTCGCAATTCTAGGAGGAGTTCGTTGATATTTACCGAGGCTACGGCCACTCTTTGATCGGCTGCGCCATAATAAATATATAGCGTATCGTCAAATACAGCGGTTCCCGTGGCAAAGACGACATCTGGGATAAATCCAGATTTTTCCCATTTTTCGGTTGGCGAAAAGAGGGGCTCATGAAGACGGCCAATGACTTTTAATGGATTTTTTTTATCAAGCAAAACCGCGCAGGTATGATACACCCGGCCTATATTTTTGGCCTCTACCCCATGGTATATCAAAATCCAACCATCCTTTGTTTCGATGGGCGGACACCCCCCTCCTATATGTCTTGTTTCAAACCAATGCTTGTTTTCAAGAATTACATGTTTCGGCAGATTTTTTAGGAAATTTTCCCAAAATTCGGTGGTTAACTCTTTAAAATCGTTAAAGCAGATAATTTGGATGTCTGGTAGTACCCTGGTAATAAGAAAAAACTTTCCGTCTATTTTCCGTGGAAAGAGAAAGGTGTCTTTTGCCCATAAAAGAATGTCTTTCCCGCCTAATTTTTCATATAGAGCAGCGTGAAAAGAGTAAGTATCTTTTAAGCCAGCACCTCTTAAGATTTCTCCTACCCGGCTATAAGTTATTTGAGGAGATATTATTCCCATTTTTTTGAAAGCTTTAAGGTCTTGGCTTGTGGCATAGCAGGTCACGGCATTTTTTCCATCATGAGCCACATAGAAAAGGTAAAAAGTGTTATCAATTTTTACAATTCTGGGATCTTCAACTCCTAGCCTTTCGTATTCGTATTCTCTGTATATTATTGGTTTTTCCCATCTTTCAATAACTTTAAAGGGGCCTTCAAGGCGGGC
>JAUYKD010000007.1 GCA_030700195.1 Candidatus Nealsoniibacteriota bacterium
TAAGGTTTATGATGCGGTTTGGGATAAAAAAGAAATAAAGAACCTTGAAAAGAAAGTTATTGAAGTTCTTAAGCAGGCTAAAAATGATACAGGTCTTTTACCCAGAATTAATAAATTATGCCCTTATTGCGAATATCTGAATGTTTGCCCGGAAAAAGATAATATTTCCGCAAACAACAAAAAAGTTGATGAAGTTGAATGGTGAAAATATGGCCAAACCGTCTCAAAACAAATTTAAGATTGCTTATAAGCAATTAAACCCCGAACAAAAACAGGCCGTCGAAGCTATTGAAGGGCCGGTGATGGTTATTGCGGGACCGGGCACGGGCAAAACGCATTTATTGACCATGAGAATCGCCAATATTTTAGCTCAAACGGATACGCCGCCCGAAGCCGTTTTAGCTTTAACTTTTACAGAGTCCGCGGTAGTTTCTATGCGCAGAAAATTATCCGAACTGATAGGAAGTCAAGCTTTTCGCGTTAATATCACGACTTTCCACGGATTTGCCAACGATATTATTAAAAATCATCCCGATGATTTCCCGGAGATTATCGGCTCAACCAATATTCCGGACATTGACCAGGTCCAGATAGTTTCTCAGATTATAGATTCTCTAAATCTTAAAAATCTGAAACCATTCGGCAACCGTTATTTTTATCTTCGTTCAATTATCAACGCCATTAATGAATTGAAACAGCAAGGAGTGCTGGTGGCGGATTTTTCCAACATTATAGAAAAACAGGAAAAAGACTTTATTAAAATAGAAGACCTTTATCATAAGACAGGAGCGCATAAAGGGAAGATGAAAGGAAAATATATAGAGGCGCAAAAGCATATTTTACGCAATAAAGAGCTTGCTTTGATATATGCTGATTATCAAAAATCTTTGAGTAATTCCAGGTTTTATGATTACAGCGATATGATTATGCAGGTTATGGTTGTTTTAAAAAAGAATAAGGACTTGCTTTTAACTCTTCAAGAGCAGTATTTATATATTTTAGTGGATGAGCATCAAGACACCAATACCGCTCAAAATAAGATTCTTGAGCTTCTGGCCAACTACCATAAAAACCCTAATCTTTTCATCGTTGGAGATGAAAAACAGGCCATTTTCCGTTTTCAGGGAGCTTCTATGGAAAATTTCATGTATTTCAGAAATCTCTATAAGAATGTTAAGCTAATTGCTCTTCAGCGAAATTATAGGTCAACACAGACTATTTTAAATGCGGCTTACAATCTTAATTCTCAAGCCGGCCTGCCCGCCAATCGCCTGACGGCTCAAGGCGTCTGGCAGGCGGGCAAGCTTTTAGCTAAAGCCGGACAAAAAGAATCTCTTATTAATCTTCATGTTTTGCCTTCTTTTGAGGCAGAGCAATATTTTCTGGCTCAAAGCATTAAGAATCTTTTAAAGCAAAAAGTACCGCCCGGCCAAATTGCAGTTCTTTATAGGGAAAATAGAGACGTTATTCCCATAGCCAGAATCTTAGAAAAAGCCGGCGTTCCTTTTATTATTGAGTCTGACCAGGATGTTTTAAACGACGAGGACATTAGAAAGCTTCTTATTATTCTTAAGGCGGTTCAAAATTTCGGCTCTTCGGCCGAGTTAATAGAAATGCTTCACATTGATATTTTCGGCATCCCGCCTTTGGATGTTTATAAAATAGCCAGCTTGAGGTCAAATCCTTATGATATTATTAAAAACCGGAAAATAATGGAAAAAGCCGGGATAGAAGAAACAGATAAATTGCTGGAAATTTACCAAAAGCTTTCTTTTTGGAAGAGCGGAGCGAAAAACAAAGGAGCGGTTCAGGCGTTTGAAGACGTTGTCCGGGAATCCGGTTTTTTGGTTTACATTTTAAACAAGCCTTCGTCCGCTGAAAAACTGGCTAAGCTTCATGCGTTGTTTGACCAAATAAAATCGCTTATAGAAAATCATAAGGATTATACTCTTGAGCATTTTTTTGAATATCTTGACGTTATTGAAGAACACAATGTTTTGATAAAGACGACTATTTTTAAACAGGCGCCCGGTAGAGTCAGATTGATGACAGCTCATAAATCAAAAGGATTGGAGTTTGAATATGTTTATATTATCAATGCGGTTGACGGCCATTGGGGTTCTCGCCGCCACTATGAGCATATCAAATTGCCATTGCAGATTTATTCTTTGGTTGAAGAAAGTTTTGCCGGAGACAGCGATGAAGACGAACGTAATTTATTCTATGTCGCTTTAACCCGGGCTAAAAAGCAGGTTTCAATACTTTATGCAAAGCAGAATCAGAACGGCCGGGAACAGCTGCCTTCAAGATTCATCGCGGAAATAAAGCCGGAATTAATAAAAGAGGTTGACGAGTCAAAGGCCATATTTGAAAAGCGAAACGAATTGGAATTCGCTCCGGTATTTTCTCTTCCTTCCAGCGCCAAAGAGAAAACTTTTTTAAACGAGCTTTTTTACCGGCAGGGGCTTTCAGTTACCGCTCTGAATAATTATCTTAAGTGTCCTTGGAAGTATTTTTACAATAATTTATTGCGTATTCCTACGGCTCCGAATAAGCATTTAATTTTTGGTACGGCCGTGCACGGCGCTTTGAAGAATTTTTTTGATAAGTTTATGAAAGGGGA
>JAUYKD010000010.1 GCA_030700195.1 Candidatus Nealsoniibacteriota bacterium
GATGTTTGTCTTTGCTGCCCAGTTAGCCAAACTAATTGCGCCGGGCAGGACGGAGCCATATATTGTCATATGCCTGCCACTATACTTTCCTTTCATAGTTTTTTAAAGCTCT
This sequence comes from Candidatus Nealsoniibacteriota bacterium, assembly GCA_030700195.1. GTDB lineage: Bacteria > Patescibacteriota > Minisyncoccia > Minisyncoccales > MHMH01 > JAUYKD01. Next base: position 113 of record JAUYKD010000010.1, read on the forward strand.
AAGTGTAGGATATCATATGAACCAGCGCAAGTCCTTGACAGTTGTTTTTGGTTGGATTATAATAAGAATACCCTTCTGGCTAATAACTGGCTAATAAATCGGCTGGTTAAGAGGGCTCCCACCCTCTGCGATTTTATATCGCAGAGGCGTGAAAATTCTGAGGCGTCCTGCCTCATTAATAAAAGAAAGTCCCGAAAACTTACTTCACAGTTGTTCTAGGGACTTTTTCAATTAAAAAGCGCAATAAAAAGGGGCGGGTAAGAAAGGGGGCCGCCTCTTTTTTGTTTTCCGGGGGGTGATTAATTATTTGGTTAAGGAAAATACTCCTTCCCGCATTTGACGCGCTTTAAAATTCGCCTCTTCCTGGGTTTTTCCAGAACAAGCCCCACACGGACTTTCTGCGAAAAATATCGGCCCATTGTCATTAATAGGGGGAGGTTCAATGCTTTGCTTTTGTATTCCTTCTGGCTCCAGTCTTGACTTTTTCATCAACTTGCTCCTTTTTATTTTTCTTTTTATTAAAAAACTAACCCCCGAAAAACTTATTTTTATTTTACTACAGGCAAACCATTAGTCAAGTGGATATCGTGTTTTTAATTAACTTGACAAATAGTTTTGATATGATAAGTTTAAATTAGTTTGGAAAGGAAATGAAATCTTTGTCCGTTGGAAAGCGGACATTTTATTTAAAAACCGAGCTTCCATTCATAATTTTTTAAAATATATACGGAAGCGAAGGTGAAGATGAAGGGAAACTCGAAGAGGGAAACTTCATCGCCTATTATGGACCCCGTTAGAAGTCTTAGCCAGAAAAAATTTAATCCAAATTTTTTCTGCAGGGCAATAACGGGGGTATAATCAATAACCAGGTCTGTTCTGAAATTGGTCATTAACCATAATAAGACAGACTTCTAACGGGGTGGATTTAAAGAATTTTACATCGGCCATAACTCAAATTGCCGAAGAAAAAGGAATACCGCAGGAAAAAGTCATAGAAATAATTGAAATGGCAGTAGCGGCCGCCTATAAAAAGGATTACGGCAAAAAAGGCCAGATAACCAAAGCCAAGCTTAACCCAAAGACTGGCCAACTTAAGTTTTGGCAAATAAAGCAGGTAGTGGCAGAAGATATGATTTATTCAGACGCCGAGCTTTCAGAAATGAAAGTGAAGGCGGATAAAGATGAAGCAGAGCTTCATCGCCAGACAGAAGAGCTGAAAGAAGGCGAATCCAAGAAAATCCGCTTTAACCCGGAAAAGCATATTATGCTGGCTGAGGCCAAGAAAATAAATCCGAAGATTAAAGAAGGAGAGGACTTAGAAACGCTTCTAGAACAGCAGGAAGATTATGGCCGGATTGCCGCTCAAACCGCCAAGCAGGTTATTTTACAAAGAATAAGAGAAGCTGAAAGAACTGTTATTTTTGACGAATATAAGGCAAAGGAAGGAGAAATAATTTCAGGCATTGTCCAGAGAGTTGAAGGGGGAATGGTCTTCTTAGACATTGGCAAGATACTTGGCATTTTATTGAGAGACGAGCAGGTTATGGGTGAATTTTACCGACCGGGCCAAAGGCTCAAAGTTTATGTTATAAAGGTGGAAGAAACCACCAAAGGCCCGGCCGTATTTCTATCAAGAGCTTATCCCAAGCTTATTTCCAAGCTTTTTGAACTGGAAGTCCCGGAAGTTTCATCCGGCTCGGTTATTATTAAGTCTGTGGCCAGGGAAGCTGGTTCTCGTTCAAAAATAGCGGTAGTTTCCACTGTTGAGGGCGTTGACCCGATTGGTTCTATGGTTGGGCAAAGAGGCACCAGGGTAACAGCTGTTATTAATGAGCTGGGCGGAGAAAAAATAGACATTATTGAATGGGATGAAGACTCGGAAAGATATATTGGCAATGCCATGTCTCCGGCCAAGGTTCTGGAAGTTAAAATTATGCCCAAAAACAAGGCGGTGGTTATAACTCCTGAAGACCAGCTTTCTTTAGCTATTGGCAAAGACGGTCAAAACGTCAGATTGGCCGCTAAATTAACCGGATGGAAAATAGATGTTAGAGGACCTCAAGAGCCGGAGAAAGAAGAAGAAAGCGAACCAAAAGAACCCGCTGAAAGTCAAAACATTCAAGCGGGCAAAGAGGAAAAGCCAAAAACTGAAAAGAAAAAAGATTCTAAAAAAGAAACTTCAAAAAAAACCAAGAAAATAATTAAAGAATCTAAATAAAACACATGCTTTATTTACCTATTATTATCGCTCTTTTCTCCTTGGTTTTTGCTGGATTTTTAATCCGGCAAATAAAGAGAATGTCTTCAGGCACAGGCAAAATGCTGGCTGTTTCAGGTTATATTAGAGAAGGGGCAATGTCATATTTAAAAAGGCAGTCAAAAACAATAGGAATTGTGGCTGTTTTCTTATTTTTAATTCTTTGGTTTTCTTTAGGAATTAGTACCGGAGTCGGGTTTTTAATTGGCGCCCTGTTTTCCGGAGTGGCTGGATTTATCGGGATGCTTGTTTCAACCAGGACTAACGTCAAAGTGGCTGAAGCGGCTAAAGGCGGATTGGCCCCGGCTTTAAACTTAGCTTTTAAGGGCGGAGCAGTTACCGGTTTTTTAGTAGTGGGGCTCGGACTTTTGGCGGTCAGCGGATTTTATTCAATAATCAGCGATTTAAAACCGTTGATAGCTTTGGGATTTGGCGCTTCATTAATCTCGGTTTTTGCCCGTTTGGGCGGAGGCATCTATACCAAAGCAGCTGACGTGGGAGCTGATTTGGTTGGGAAAATAGAAAAAGGAATTCCTGAAGACGACCCAAGAAACCCGGCTGTTATCGCTGATCAGGTAGGAGATAATGTTGGAGATTGCGCTGGCATGGCCGCAGATGTTTTTGAGACATATGTGGTGACTTTAGTGGCAGCCATACTTTTAGGCGTTTTGCTTTTTCCAGGCCAAATAGCGGCCGTTATGCTGCCTCTTTATTTGGGAGGGGTAGGTATTTTAAGCTCTATTTTAGCCAGCTTTTTAGTTAAACTGGGGAAGAATAAAAACATTATGGCAGCTCTTTATAAAGGGCTTTTAGGGGCCAGCTTATTGGCAGCTTTTGGGTTTATCTGGGTGGCTAAAAATTCGGCTCAAGCATTGGGCATTTCTTTTTGGCAGATTTATTTGCCGGCTATTACGGGGCTGATGGTGGCCGGGGGAATGTTTTTAATTACAGATTATTTTACCTCTAAGAAATACAAGCCGGTCAGAGATATAGCTAAAGCATCTGAAACAGGACATGCCACAAATATTATTGAGGGGCTTTCCGTGGGCATGAAAGCAACCACTCTGCCTGTTCTTCTAATTTGTCTTGGTATTTTAATCAGTTTTGGGGTTGGGGGCATGCAGGGGCTGGCTATTTCTGTTGTCAGCATGTTGTCTTTAGCCGGCATGATTGTTGCTTTGGATTCTTACGGTCCTATCACTGATAATGCTTCAGGCATTGCTGAAATGTCAGGCTTGCCGGATAATATCAGGGAGGTTACCGATTCTTTGGACGCGGTGGGCAATACCACTAAGGCTGTGACTAAAGCTTATGCCATAGCTTCAGCCGGTTTGGCCGCTTTGGTTCTTTTTGCCGCTTATACTCAGGAAATCCAAAACCTTGGGGTAAAGGCCTTGTTTTCTCTGGGAGATTATAAAATAATAATCGGACTGTTTTTGGGCGGGCTTTTACCGTATTTATTCGCTTCTTATGCTATGACAGCTGTGAGTAAAGCAGCCAGCCAGGTTGTCAGTGAAGTGAGAAGGCAGTTTAAGGAAATCAGCGGGTTAATGGAAGGCACGGCTAAACCGGAATATGGAAAATGCGTTGATATTGTCACGCGCTCCGCTTTAAAAGAAATGTTAATTCCAGCTTTGATTCCGGTTTTAACTCCTATTTTGGTGGGATTTATTTTAGGGCCGGAGGCCTTAGGCGGACTTTTAATAGGCAGTATTATTACCGGAGTTTTCGTGGCTATTTCAATGACATCCGGAGGAGCCGCTTGGGATAATGCTAAGAAATATATTGAAGATGGCAACTTGGGAGGCAAGGGAAGTTTTGCCCACCAAGCGGCTGTGACCGGAGACACGGTCGGAGATCCGTATAAAGATACGGCCGGACCGGCCATAAATCCTATGATAAAGGTTTTGAATATCGTGGCCCTTTTAATTGTCAGCTTTTTAGTTTAATGGAAATTACCATCCAAAATCTTTCAAAGTCGCAGGTTGAGTTAAAAATAGAAGTGCCTTTCCAGGAATTCGAGCGTTTTATTGATAAGGCGATTTCAACTTTGGGGCAGAATATTCAGGTGGAAGGATTTAGAAAGGGCAATGCTCCGAAAGAAGCTGTTAAAGAAAGAGTGGGGGAGCAGAGTATCATGCAAGCGGCGGCTGAAGCCTGCGTTCAAGAAAATTACATTAAAGCGATCAAAGAAAAGAATTTGGAACCCTTGGGCCAACCGGCGATTGATGTTTTAAAGTTAGCTCCCGGCAATCCTTTTGAATTTAAGGCAACCATAGCTGTTTTGTCAGAAGTCATTCTGCCTGATTATAAGAAAATTGCCTCTCAGTTAAAAATAAAGGAGGTTAAAGTGACAGCCGAAGAAATTGAAAAGCTGAAACAGGAAAAACAAAGGGCTGAAAAAGAAAGATTAAGAACGGAAATCGTAGAGAAAATAGCTAAAGAATCACAGCTTGAAATTCCTAATATTTTAGTTGAATCTGAAAAGAAAAGAATGTTAGATACTATTAAAATGCAAGTACCCCAAATGCTCGGCGTCAGTTTTGAAGAATATCTTAAGAAGCTCAAAAAAACCGAGAAAGAACTGCTTGATTCTTTTTCCCCGGAAGCCGAAAAAAGAGTTAAAAACTCTTTAGTCTTAAGAGAGATTCAAAAAAAAGAGAATATGGCTGTTCCTGAAAAAGAATTGGAAGCAGAGATGGCAAAAATAGAACAAATGTCCCCGGGGCTTGATAAAAATCATCTGAAAGAGTATGCTGAAAACGTTATTAAAAACGAAAAAACCTTCCAATTATTGGAAAATCTTGTGCAAAAATAACTTCGAAAACAAAATTTATGAAATCATTCTCCCTACTCGCTTCGCTCGCCGCACCCTAACCCCTGATTTCAAAATTTGTTTTCTTCGTTTAAATCTATGAATCTTATACCCACTGTTATTGAAAAATCGCAATATGGAGAAAGGGCTTACGACATTTACTCTCGCCTTTTAAAAGAGCGCATTATTTTTCTGGCCGGTCCGATTAATGATATGGTGGCCAATTCCATTATTGCCCAGATGCTGTTTTTGGCCTCAAATGATTCTAAAAAAGACATTCAATTATACGTTAATACTCCGGGCGGTTCAGTAACCGCCGGCATGGCCATTTACGACACTATGCAGTACGTGGGCTGTCCTATTTCAACTGTTTGCGTTGGTATGGCGGCCAGCATGGGAGCTACTTTATTGGCGGCCGGAGCCAAAGGTAAGAGGTTTGCTCTGCCCAATTCCCAGATTCTTTTACACCAGGTGGCCGGAGGTGTTTCAGGACAGGCCAGCGAGATAGAAATTACCGCCAAACAAATTATTAAAATCAAAGAAAAGCTTAATAAAATATTATCCAAACATACCGGCCAGCCGTTGGAAAAAGTTGAGAAAGACACTGACAGAGATTTTTATCTTTCCGCCCAGGAAGCCAAGGAATACGGCATTGTGGATGAGGTGATTAAGACAAAAGAATAAATTATTATATTTACAGCCCGCGAAAGCGGGCCTTTTGTTTTTTTGATAATGTTTTTTTGTGGTACAATAATATAATATATGACAAAAAGAGATGTTTTCCTTCTTATCGTTGTGCTGGCAGTTTTGATTGCTTTAGCTATGGTCATTGATTTTTTTAATAAACCAGAAGAAGAAATTAAATCAGAAGAAAAAACAATGGAAGAAATTTTACAAAGTTTGACCGCACCTCCGGAGGGGGAAGGAACCGAAGTTTCGGCACAAATTCTTAAGTCATTAAGCGCCCCCGAGAAAGGCGAAGTTCCGTCGGAAGATATTTTAAAAAGTTTAACCGCTCCGCAATAAAAATAAAGGTTAAATAAATTTAAAATAATAAAATATTTTATGCAAAAACAAATTTCTCCTAAAATAATCGCCCTAACTTTTGGGATATTGGTTATTTCTTTTCTAGCCGCTTTTTACGTTGTCGCCTGGCAGGAGCCGACCCAGGCGCCGCCTGGAGGCAATGCGCTTCCTCCCTTGAACGCAGGCAATATCGGTCAATCTAAGGAGGGGGGATTGATTCTTAACACCGGCGGAGCTGGCATCGGGCTCATTGTTGACGGGGGCAGTGTCGGCATCGGGACGACGGAGCCTGATGCCAAACTTGAAGTTGCGGGCAACATCATTGCTTCTGCGCCGACTGCAGATTCGCACGTAGCCACCAAAGGATATGTGGACGCCGCGTCAGGTTCTGCGTGCCCTACTAATTATGGAAATTTGTGCTTAAATGGCGGAGGGCTTCAATTTACTTACAGCGGCAAAACGCTGTATATTGATGCCTTTCCGAGGAAGCCGCATTATCCAACAATGGTATGGGCCGCTTGTGAGGGAATAGGCGCGAGGTTAGCTACTTTAGTCGAGTGGCAGGCGGCATGTTCTGCGTTAGGCGGTCCGTCGGGTAATGGACTGACTACCTTCGGCGCTGTGCTTCCTGGAAGGTATGAATATACTGCCACTCCGCAATACGCCGGTGGCACCCTCAGCACCTTCATGTTTGCCGGTAATGGTACTTGTACCGGAACGTACACCTCCCAGCAGGCCTACCCAAACAGCTACGATTGGCTTCGATGCATCCGCTAGACACGCATTTTTGAATTTTGAATTTCGAATTTAGAAATGGCTTATTAACTTTCTCAGCCTAAGATTTTTTCTGATTTTTCTTGCCCGAGGGTTGACCTTTGGTGGGTTTTAGATTAAAGATTTAAGCTCCCTGCTTATTTTTATCGGTCAGTTTTTTCAGTATAATCGGATGGTTGATTGAAGGATAATAAAGCCGAATGTCAAAACGAAGAAAATAAGGAAGATTGTTTGTGTCTTTGGGCATGTATTGTTATTATAAAAATACGATGGATAAAATGAAATTTTTAAGAATATTATTAATTATCCTAATTGTAATTGGAGGCGTATCGCTGGGGATAATTTTGTCTGAAAATGCAGAAAAGGCCGGAGAAGAAAAGGCAGACGTGTTTAGCCAGCTGGCGGATGAGCCTGAAGAATGTCAGGTTAAACCAGAAGAAAAAATTGTCCGGGGAGGTTCGTTAGACCCCCTGATTAAAGACGGAGAAATCGTCAAGGTTTTTTGGGGTTATTACGATTGCAACGACATAAAGAGAGATGATGTGGTTCTTTATTCTTACGCCGGTAATGAGGCTCCTTTAATCAAGATTGTCAGAGGAGTGCCGGGAGATAAATTTAATCTTTGGCAAACAGACGGCGGCTGGCATATCTTGATCAACGGAGAAGTTTTAAAAAACTCCGAGGGCATTCCTTATCTGATATCCGGGAAAAGATATGAGATGCTTTCTTTGTACGAAAAAGATTACGGCGGGATAATTCCAAAAGACGCTTATTTGATTATGGGAAATTTAGTTTCTGGCTCAATAGACAGCACCCGCTATGGATTGATTGACAAAAGTGACATCTTGGGGAAAGTTGAGTATTAATTAACTTAGGGAGAGGGGACGGTTCTCAAATCAACAGGGAATTTGGCTTTTTCAGAGCTTTTTGGAAAGGAGTTATTGTAGAGCAATCGCAGAATAATCGCAGTTGAACTGCGATAACTGCGATAATTTAATTGTTATTTTTTGACAAGATTTTTTGTGGTACAATAAAAAAATATATGGCAAAAGAAGATATTTTACTTGTTGTCGTTGTGCTGGCAGTTTTAATTGCCTTGGCTTTGCTCATTGATTTTTTTAATAAACCGAAAGAAGAAATCCAGCCCGTAGTAAAAGAAAAAACAATGGAAGAAATCTTAAAAGGGCTGTCTGCCCCTCCAGCCAGCGAGAATCAGGAGGTTTTAGATGAAATACTTAAATCGTTATCAGCTCCAAAAGGAAGCGGTAAAGTTTCAGAAGAGGTTCTCCTAAAACTTTCCGCTCCAAAACAATAATTAACCAATATATTTATTATGGCAAAACAAGTTTCTTCAAAATTAGTAGCTCTGACCTTCGGAGTTTTAGTGATTTCTCTGGCTATTGTTTTTTACGCCGTTGCCTGGACAGAGCCCAGTCAGTCGCCGCCCGGGGGAAATGTGTTTGCTCCTCTTAATATTGGCCCGACCGGCCAATCTAAAGAAGGCGGTTTGATTCTCAACACCGGCGGAGCCGCCGTCGGCCTTATTGTGGGCAATGGTAGTGTGGGGATTGGAATAACGGAGCCTGGATATAAATTGGATATTCAAGGTGGCCAGGTTAATGCTTCGGGCGGACTTTGTGTTGCTGGGGACTGCAAGCCATCCTGGGGCGGTACCTTAAGCAATATGGTTGTTTTTACAGCGAATGGCACCTATATTACGCCGGCCGATGTTACTAAAATTCGTGTACGCATGGTCGGTGGCGGAGGAGGCGGAGGAGGGCAATACGTTAATGCCGGTGGTGGCGGCGGCGGCAGTACCGCAGGTTATGGTTATGGCGGTATTAGCAGCGGTTGCGATATCAATATCAAAGGTGGTGCCGGCGGTTATGCCGGTTATGCCTCTTCTGGTAGTGGTTACTCTTATGGCGGAAATGGTGGCTCAAGTATATTAGGTGGCGGCGGTAAGGGCGGCAGTGCGCCTCCATACCTGTGTCCTCCACCGGGGAGTGGCGGCACGGGCGGTAACTATGGCGGCGGCGGTGGTGGTAGCTATCCCAGTGGTTTTTGCAGGGGC
>JAUYKD010000015.1 GCA_030700195.1 Candidatus Nealsoniibacteriota bacterium
CTCAAATCGAACCTCAAGAGCATCGCATGACCCTAAAGTTGGTTGTAAAATAAAGGCAGTGCCATTGACAAAAATCTCTCTTTAGTATACAATAGCCTATCAAGCTATTGATTTTTAGTTTTTAAAAAAGAAAGAAGGAAACGGAAACCATGAACATGAATGACGTTAGGATAGGAGACACCCTAGTCGCATACGAAAGACAAGATGGCTTACTCTGTCTTGTACATGGAACAGTTGTGCTTCTTGAGTATGATGAAAAAAGGGTTGTTCTGGATATAAAGAAAGAGTGGCGATCTTTCCCTGCCAAAAACTTATGGCGCCTATCGAATGGATTGGAGGTGCTAAAGTTCATTAAACGCTTAGTACGTATAGCAAATAATGAGCCGCCTATCCCCGATCAAGACACGCCAACACCATCTGATCTATATGATGACGCACGGATACTGGGATGGTTTATAGTGTCTTTAATCGATGGAAGACTTAAAAAATCTTTCTTTGATAAAATTAGACAAGCAATAAAAGAAAAGGGGTTAATCAAAGATAAACCACCTCAATTTCAAGAGTTGGTTGATGCACTATATAGAACATTAAAATAAATTAAATTGAAAAAGAAAGGAGGTAAACTATGAAATGTTTTCCAGTGGGGATTGGAGTGAATAAGGAGACCGTCGAAATGTTTGAAGAAAATTTCGGCGGGGGCGGAATTCAAAAAAATAATCTGCCAAAAATAAAAAATGGGGGGAAAAGAACCTTTCCCGCTTTCTCCCAAAAAGAATGGAGGAAAAAATAAAAAAATAAATAAAAGACGAAAGGCCCCTTTAATACAAAAAATAAGGGGCCTTTTATGTTGATTCTTTTATTTTTTTATATTAAACCCCATTATTCATATGAGAAGCAAGAAAATAAACCGAACTTGATAGATAATGAGTAACAGGGTAAACTGGATAATAGATGATGAAACCTTTAATTAAAAACTTTGTTTTTATTTTAATAATATTTCTGGTTGTTTCCAGTCTTTTTGCTTTGTTTTCCCAACCGCTTGAAAAAGAAAAGGAAATTTCTCTGACAAAGCTGGTGGAAGATATAAATAATGGAGAAATCAAAGAAATACTGGTTTCGGGCAATAATATTACCATAACGTACCAAAACGACAGTAAAGCAAAATCAAAAAAAGAAATTGAAAGCGCTTTGTCTGAATCTCTTCTTAATTACGGGGTCAATCAGGAGATGCTGAAAAAAGTGGACATTAGAGCTGAAGAAAGCGGAGGGGTTATGAGCTGGCTTGGTCCGGCCTCCCTTTTCTTGTTTCCTTTATTAATCATCGGCGTTTTCTTTTGGATGATTTTCCGCCAGGCAAAGCTAGGGGCTACCCAGACATTTAACTTTTCAAAAGCCAGAGCAAGATTATTCGGAGCCGAAGGACAACCTAAAGAAAAAATAACCTTTAAAGACGTGGCCGGCTCTTTGGAAGCCAAGGAAGAATTAAAAGAAATCGTTGACTTTCTTAAAACTCCAAAGAAATTTCTAAATATGGGAGCCAGAATCCCAAGAGGCGTTCTTTTAATGGGACCTCCCGGAACCGGAAAAACTTTATTAGCCAGAGCCGTGGCCGGAGAAGCCCATGTCCCCTTCTTCCATATATCCGGTTCGGAATTCGTGGAAATGTTTGTCGGGATAGGAGCGGCCAGAACCAGGGATTTATTCGCTACGGCCAAAAAAGCGGCTCCGTCAATTATTTTTATTGACGAGCTGGATGCTGTTGGCCGGCATAGAGGTACGGGATTAGGAGGAGGACATGATGAAAGGGAACAAACCCTCAACCAAATTTTAACTGAAATGGATGGATTTGAAAGAGATACTAATGTTATAGTTATGGCCGCCACAAACAGACCGGATGTTTTGGACTCCGCCCTCTTAAGACCGGGCAGATTTGACAGAAGAGTAGTTCTTGATTTACCGGATATAAACGACCGAGAAGAAATCTTAAAAATCCATGCTAAAGGAAAACCTTTAGCTATAAACGTTAACCTAAGAGAAATTGCCGAACGCACTCCCGGATTTTCCGGGGCTGACTTGGCCAACCTGGTTAATGAATCAGCCCTTTTTGCCGCCAGAAGAAATAAGCTTCAGGTCTTCCAGGAAGAATTACTGGAATCAATAGACAAGGTGCTTTTAGGTCCGGAGAGAAAAAGCCACATTCTATCTGAAAAAGAAAAGAATGTTGCCGCCTTTCACGAAGCAGGACATGCCTTAGTCAGCTCTTCTTTGCCACAAGCCGAACCGGTCAGAAAAATCTCAATTATTGCCAGAGGAAGAGCGGCCGGCTATACTTTGAAACTGCCGACAATGGAAAGACACCTTAAAACCAAAAGTGAGTTTTTAGCTGATCTGGCCACATTTCTTGGAGGATACTGCGCTGAAAATCTGGTCTTTGGAGAAATAACCACCGGAGCGAGCAACGACCTGGAAATGGCTTCAGAGCTTGCCAGAAAACTCGTAAAAGAGTATGGTATGTCTGAAAAGTTAGGACCGATTTCTTTTGGAGAAAAAGAAGAGCTAATCTTTTTGGGAAAAGAACTGGGAGAGCAGAGAAATTATTCTGAAAAAGTAGCTGCCGAAATTGATAATGAAGTGTCAAATCTAATGAAGCATGCTCAACAAACAGCTAAAACAATACTCAAAAAGAGAAGAGCTTTATTGAACAAAATTGCCCACACGCTGGCTGAAAAAGAAACTATTGAGCGGGAAGAATTTGAAAAATTGGTTAAGCCGGTTAAAAAGGAAAAGGCGAAAACGATCAGGATAAAAAAATTCAGAGTAAAAGAGATATAACAAGCGCACGTAGCTCAATGGTGGAGCAAGGCCCTTATAAGACCGAGGTTGCAGGTTCGAATCCTGCCGTGCGCACACCGAGTCCCGCTTTGCGGGACGAAGGTAAAGATGAAGCGTTGCTTCATCGTCCACCGAGTCCCGCTTTGCGGGACGAAGGTAAAGATGAAGCGTTGCTTCATCGTCCACCGAGTCCCGCTTTGCGGGACGAAGGTAAAGGGGCGGTTAGCTCATTTGGTTAGAGCGCTTCAGTGACATTGAAGAGGTGACAGGTTCGAATCCTGTACCGCCCACCCCCATTAGAAATCTATATTTTATCACCTAAAGCTATATTTAAATCTTAAATTAATTTTGTATGCCAAAGATTTCTAACGGGGCAGGCATGGAAGTAATAGGCAAAGAGAATAAATTCTCTTCTTCATCCTTCGCCATGACTCGGATTTACCAAGATGAAAACGTTAAAGTCATAGATAAACCCGCTGGAATTAGTATTGAAGAATTTGAAAAACCGGCCCATCGGCTGGACAAAGACACTTCGGGCGTGCTTTTACTGGCAAAAGACGATAAAACACTGGACTTCCTGCAAAAGCAATTCAAAGAAAGAAAAGTTCAGAAAAAATATATTGCCCTGGTTGTGGGTCATTTGAAATTAGAAAACGGTGAAATTGAAACTTTACTTGGAAGAGCTCCCGGAGACAGAAGGAAACAAAAGGTTTATTTCCCGGGCGATCCGAAAGAAGAAGGCAAAAGAACGGCCATCACTAAATATAAGGTCTTGCAAAGATACGAAAAATATGATTTAATTGAAGCCGAACCCCAAACCGGCAGAAAACACCAAATCAGAGTTCATTTAGCCAGCTTAGGGCATCCGATTGCCGGAGATAAATTATACGGATTTAAAAACCAGCCGTGTCCAAAAGGACTGTTGCGACAATTTCTTCATTCAAGTTTTCTTAAAATAGAATTGCCGAGCGGAGAAATCAAAGAATTCACATCAGAATTACCAAAAGAATTAGAAACTAAGCTTCCACAGAAGCGAAAGTAAAAATGAGATTTATCTCATTGCTCATATGCCTACCAAAATAGAAACATTTATAAAAACCCAGTTAAGATCTGATTTGCCCGACATACGTCCTGGCGACAGTGTTAAGATTTACCAAAAAATACCCGCCTCTGCCGGAGCTACGGCGGGCAAGAAAGAAGGAGAAAAAATCCAAGTGTTCGAAGGCCTGATTATTGCTAAAAAACACGGCAAAGGCATAACCTCAACCATTACCGTAAGAAAGGTTGTTTCGGGCATTGGAGTTGAAAAAATAATACCAATCCACTCCCCTGCTATTGAGAAGATAGAAATTGTCAAAAGAGGAAAAACAAGAAGAGCTAAGCTTTATTATTTAAGAACAGCTAAAGGAAAAAGGGCTCGGCTTAAAAAGAAAGAATTTGCCGAAGCAATTGCCGAGGAACCAATAAAAGAAGAACCTATTGAGATTAAACCTCAATCATAAGGGCGAGTGCTGGAACTGGTAGACAGCTTGGACTGAGGCTCCAAGGGGAAATTTCCCGTGAGGGTTCAAGTCCCTCCTCGCCCACTTGAAATATGATAAAACTGAAGCAATTTCAATTGTCAGATTTAAGTGAGGTTTTAAGAATAAGCAAAAGTTCTTTCTCACACCCTTGGTCTAGGGCTGAATTCCAAAAATGCTACAAAGATTATCCGAAGGAATTTATAGTGGCCGAGGATCATGGGAAAATTGCCGGTTTCATCGTAGGAAAAATCTCTAATAATGTCGGGGTAATAAAATTGATCGCTGTTGATATCCGGTACCGCAGTAAAGGAATCGGCAAAGATCTTTTGGGTTTTCTTTTGGATTATTTCCAACAGCAAGGCCTAAAAAAAATCCTAGCCCGAACAAGAATTCAAAATAAAACAGGCGCTGATTTTTTAGAAAATTTCGGTCTGGAGATGAAAAAAACTATCAAAAACTACTATTCCAACGGAGAAGATGCTTATTTAATGGAAAAAACACTGGGCGGTTAGCTCAGCGGTAGAGCGTCTCGTTTACACCGAGAAGGCCATAGGTCCGAATCCTATACCGCCCACTAAGTTGAAAAAGGTAATAATTTCCATTAAAATACAACTATGCCGCGGTAGCTCAGTGGTAGAGCACTTCTCTGAAAAAGAAGGGGTCGCCAGTTCAATTCTGGCCCGCGGCACAAGTAGTGCGGGCGTCGTATAGCGGCTATTATGCAACCTTGCCAAGGTTGAGAAGTGGGTTCGACTCCCATCGCCCGCTCAAGCAAGCTGAAAGCGAGCACAGAGCTGAAATGACTATCTGTAAAGATAGTCATTGAACGCTCAAACGAGCTAAAAGCGAGTGCAGAGCCAAGATGAGGTTTACCTCATCGCCGCTTGACAGATTCCGATAAATGGACTAATATAGCATATACCCCTTAAAGGGGTTTTTAAAATGGTTAAATTACTTATTATCGGCTCAATTCTAATAATAACTGCTGTTTTAGCTTCTTCTCCTGAAACAGAAAAAGTATCTCCGGAACAATATATTTCCGGGCCTTTGACTTTACATGGCAATAGCTTGCTTCCGACTTCTCCTCTGCCCTATCCAAAAGTAATGCAGACGATAAACGTTGTGGCCACCGCCTACTCTTCCACTCCCGAACAGACAGACGAAGACCCCTTTATTACGGCTGCTGGGACATTTGTCAGAGACGGCATCATCGCCAACAACTATCTGCCTTTCGGTACAAAAGTAAGAATACCTGAAATTTACGGGGACAAAATATTCGTGGTGGAAGATAGAATGAGCTGGAAGAAAAGCAATTATCACATTGATATATGGTTTCCCTCTTATCTGGAGGCAAAAGAATTCGGAGCTAAAAGAACTTACGTTGAAATTCTAGAAAGTTAAATGATATTTTCGGGCCTATAATAAAATGAGCGAGGATTAACCTCGCTTATTTTATTTAGTGCTCGGGGTGGGATTCGAACCCACAAGGCCCTAAGGCCGCAACATTTTAAGTGTTGTGCGTAAACCGTTCCGCCACCCGAGCATGAAATAAAAATACTATGAGGCCAGGATGGGAATTGCACCCATGTATATTGGTTTTGCAGACCAATGCCTTACTGCTTGGCTACCTGGCCAGTCGTTCTATTGTATCAAATTTAGCACTTTTTTCAAGACGTCTTCAATCGTACCCTCTTGACTAAAACCAGCTGCATAAGCATGGCCTCCGCCATTAAGAGATTTTACCAACTCTGCCACATTTATTCCTCCTTGAGGCTCTGACCTTAAGCTTCCCTTAACCTTGCCTTTTTCATATTCAATCAGTAATAATCCTAAATTTACCAAAGATGTAGCGGAAATGATATTGGTTATACCGTCAAAATCAAACAAGTTGACGTTAAATTTCTTCAACTCGTCCATCTTCAACCAAGAATAGGCCAAACCGGTTCTTTTGTCGATTTTTGTCCGGGATAAAATTTTGCCCCAGGTTCTAGAAAGGTTTAAAGGCTTATTGAAATCAAGGGTATTTCTGGCAATCTTATCCAGAGAAGCTCCTTTTGAAATAAGTTCTGAAACAATGTTTAATGTTTTAGCGCTGGTTGAAACATGACAAAATCCTCCACTATCAGAAAACATCCCGCTTAAAAGCAAACTGGCGATATCTTTATTAATATCTATATTTTCATGCTTAATCCAATAATAGATAATCTCCGAAGTTGAGGAAATTTTCGGATCCAAAATCTTAATATCTCCCCTTTGGTCGCTTTCTAAATGATGATCAATGGTTATGATGCGCAGGCCTTGTTTTGACAAAACATGCTCTGGCAATTTTAACCTTTTAAAATCTCCGTAATCCAGACAAAATATGAGATCGGGTTCAAAAGACCCGATTTCTGTTTTAATATCAGAGAAGCCGGGCAAAAAACTTAATGTTTCTGCCGGTTTATCGGGTAGATAAGGAAGAGTTTGAAAATTTCTATTTTTAAAAACGTAATTTAAAGTAAGGGCTGAAGCCACTGCGTCAGGGTCCGGGTTTTGATGAGAAGCGATTAATATATTTTTGGCTCCGGCCAGCATCTCGTTCATCCTATTGAATTGTAGAGTAAATGAATTAATCATTTTTTTGAATTTTATCCAATAATTCTTCTACCCGGCCGGCCTCTATTGTTTGTTCTTCTTTAATAAAGATAATTTTAGGGATCGGCCTCATATTCAAACGCTTATTTAACTGCTGTTGGATACCGTAAATATTACGATTCAAACCCTGCAAAACCAACTTACTTTGCTCTTCGGGCAAGACTGAAATATAAACCCTAACCTGAATTAAATTTGGAGCTGTTTCAACTCTGGTGACTGTCGTTAAAACGTCTTTTGGCAAATCAAGCTGCTTAAAGATAATCCGGCTTAGTTCTTTTTTAAGTAATTGATTAACCCTTTGGATTCTTTCCATGTTAAAGGTCTTTCTTTACTTTCTCTTCCGTATAAAATTGAAGGACGTCTCCTTCTTCAATTTTAACGTTCCCTTCATAAAGTATGCCGCACTCTTCTCCTTTGCCGGCTTTCTCAATATCTTTTTTGTTCTTCTGGAGATTTATAATTCTACCTTTGCCTAAAAGCTCATCTTTCCTTAAAACTTCAAGACTGAGTCCTTTTTTAATTTCCCCTTCCGTTATTTTCCCACCGACAATCTGCCGGTTTTTATCTGTTAAAAAAATAACCAGGACTTTCAACTTTCCCAGCTCAATCCTTACTTTTTCGGCCGCCATTCTTTTTTCCATCATTTGCCTGACTTCTTGGGCCAATTCATAAATAATGTCAAAAGTCATTATTTTAATATTCTCTCTTTCGGCCAGATCTTTAGCTATGGGATTTATTTTGACCCTAAAGCCAAGTATTCTGGCTTTGCTGTCTTTGACCAATTTAATATCGTTCTCTTGTATCTCCCCCACTTCGCTTTTAATAATCCTTAAAACAACTTTGTCTTGGGGCAAGTTCTTAAAAATTTCCGCCATGGCTTCCAGAGAACCCTGGACATCCGCTTTTAAAATTATATTTAGAACTCTTTTGTCTTCTCCAATAACAAAAACTTCTCCGCCCTCAATTTTCTTTTCCTTTTTTTCAATATATTTCTGAGCGGACTCAACATCAGGATAAACCTCAAACTTTTCTCCCACTTGCGGCGTCTTTTCAAGGCCGATGATTATACAGGGCATGGAAGGAAACGCTTTATCCAGCAATTCTCCTTGGAAATTCTCCAAAATCTTTACTTTACCGAAAGTTGAACGCGTCCCTATAATGTCTCCCTTTTTTAAAATGCCGTCTCTCAAAAGCAAAGTGGCTGTCGGCCCCCTTTGCTTATCCAAATACCCCTCTATGACTACGCCTTCTCCGGGTTTTTGTACATTACCCTTTAAATCCTCCATTTCTGCCACCAGCAATATCAGCTCCAACAGCTCGCTGATGCCTTTTTTTTCTTTAGCCGAAGTCAGCGCCACCGGAACTTTACCCCCCATTGATTCAACTAAAACGTCATTCTTAAATAAATCTCTTTTAACTTTTTCCGGGTCGGCTGACGGCTTGTCTATCTTATTTATGGCCACAATTATGGGAATGCCCGTCTTTTTAATATGAAGAATCGCCTCTTTTGTCTGGGGCTTTATACTTTCATCCGCCGCCACGACCAAAATAGCAATATCAGCCACCTTAGCTCCCCTTGACCTCATAGCCGTGAAAGCCTCGTGGCCGGGCGTATCAATGAAAGTTATTTTCTTGCCCTTCTCCTCTACCTCATAAGCTCCAATATGCTGTGTTATGCCGCCTGACTCTTTTTCGGTTATTTTAAGGTCTTTTATGGCTTCTAGGAGAGAGGATTTGCCGTGGTCAACATGGCCTAAAACAACCACGATAGGCGGTCTTGATTGAGAATCTTTTTCTGGTTTTTCTTTTTTCATATTATTGCATCGCCTTCTTTAAGGCTTCTAATTCATCCTTCGCTAAAGAATAAGAGGAAGAACCCCTGCTAATTTGCTTGATATACACTCTATTAGCCTCCCGACCGTAGTGAGACGTCATAACAAAACCGTTGTTATCCGCATCCAGCACGGCCATGGAAAAGCTTTGGTCCCCGCCTATTTCTTTAAACGGATTGAACCTAACTATACCCACTTTTTGCAGGTTCTTTTTATTCTCTCTTTTTAATTCTTCCAGAACTTGAGAATTCTTATCCGTCTTTTCTTCCAGCTTTTTCAAAATAGACAAAACTTCTTTCAAGCTCTCCGGCTCTTTTTTAGTTTTTTTGGAAAAAAACATAGAGGAGGGTGCAGGACTCGAACCTGCAAGGGCTTTCGCCCACTGGTTTTCGAAACCAGCGCATTACCATTCTGCCAACCCTCCGAGAATTAACTTATATTTATATCATTTTACTCTCAAAATGTCAAAAAGACAATAAAAAAAGAGCTCATAAATAAAAAGTCGGACATCGCATGTCCAACTATCCATAACGGATCTTTTCCCTGCCTGCCAGCAGGCAGGTTTGGCGGCAAATAGTAATAAAATAATCTTGTTATTTTTCTAGCAATTCCGGAATTTCGTCTAGAACAGACGGCCTCTTAACATCCCTGAGTTTTGACAAAGGTTTTCCGAGCCTTTTTTCTTCTCCAATCTGTTTTTCCCATTTCAAATTCCACAAATAGAGTTCTGCGGTAAACATTTGTTCAAGGTATATAGAATAACTCCAGCCAAAAGCGATGTAGATAATTACCGTTGTCCAAACCCAAACTGGAAATATCAATTCAAATTCATCGGCAATGTAAAATAATATTCCGGGCGGGAGAAAAATGATTATTTCCGCCACCCAAGTCAAAACGAATCCAGTTACGAATTCCGAAAGATGGGCTTTAAAAACCGCTATTCCCTTTTTAATGGCCTTGCCAAAACTGAGATTTTCCCAAGCGATGGCGGGAAGAATAAGGAATATAATCATTCTGACCCCCTTTTCTATTCCTTTGAAAAAAGTACGGGATAAAGAAAAACTTCCATAGCCGGCCAAGGTTTTAGCGGCGTTTTCTGCCGTAAAAGACCTCCCACTTCTTTCTTTTGCTTTTGAGAATATAGCTTGAATGATAAACAAGATAAACCAAATAATTGTCCAAATAATAACTATGGGAAGGATTTTAAATACATTATGGGTTAAAGTGTGCGCGAATGACTTTTTTAAGCTCATTTTATGTCCCGATTCTAACTGCTCGATTAGTTCCAAAAGCATCGAACAGGAAAAAGCTAACAAAAAGGCGAAAATAAAAACTATTCCAAAAACAAACAGGTAAACTAGGCCGGTGGAAAGCGCTTCCCAATTAAAACCATATTCTAAATAAAGAATAATGGGAGCATAAATCAGCCAGGTAATAAGCAGGGGTATTAAGAATTTTGGATGATGATTAAATACACGAATGGAATCCTTTATGAGATCCCAGCCGTTTTTGATTCCTTTAAACATAATATTTATGTGATTTTACGAAATATAATATTACTCTAAAAACTGAAAAGTAGAGAGTATCTGGTCGAAATTTTTTTCAGCAGAAAGATAGTTTTCTGGATTATATCTCAGTAAGAAAAAAACTCGTCTGGGAAAAGGATTTTCGCTATCGACTTCAGCTTGCCATTGATAATTATTCTGAATAAATCCCACATCTTTCTTTAACGTCTTGGTAGCTTGTTTTCCTGATATTTCTACTAATTCGCATTCCGGAGGACAACAAAATGCATTAAGGCCCGGAATTCCTTCGCACTCATAGGAAAGACCTTGTTCATAAGAAACAATAAGTTGAGCCCCGGATTCGATAATTTCTTCTTCTTGCCCCCTGCTTTCTACTAATCGTTTTTCTATTTTCCCTGGGCCTTCAAATGTTATTTTTAAGAAACCCCTTTCTTCCCATAAATTTTGCTCTCCGGTGATTTCCCAAGCTGAAGGATATTTTATTTCAAATCCGTCTTCCTCGTTCCTATAAGTCTCCCAATTGGCGGCTTCGTCTTTAACGAAATACTGCCAAGCGAAAAATCCTCCGGCGATCAGAATAGTGAGAATAATGGGAATCCAAATTTTAGAAAAAGCTTGGTTCATAAGTCTTATTTTATTATACTTACTCCAAAAAAGATTTCTTCAGCAATGTTAAGGGGAGAATAGTCCCTCTAATAAGAAACGGAAAATGTAGCGGTTTTACTGAGAATTAAGCACAGAGGGTTCTTTTTGAAGTATTTCATCAATACTTTCTTCAAGATATTTATTTTGGGTAATTCCTGCTATAGTTTTCACATATTCTTCCCCATTCCAATTATAAATTATGAATTGCCGCCTGCTTACGCAACCGCAGCAATAATCCGAAGGGTCAGAAGTCCATCTTTCTTCTGTCACAATAATTCTTTTGCCTAACCCATTGTCCCCATCAAACATATACAGCCCCCCTAGGCCTCCAAACTGTGGTCCTTCTATTATCGAATATCTTCCTTCTTGGTAGGCAAAAAATATTAAGCGTGTCGTTCCCCCACAACCGCAACTATAGCTTGCGTCTTTCACCATTACTACATCTGATCCGTCTCCCAAAAAATTCGGAATTACCTGTGCACCCCAAGCTTCATTTCCTTCTCCCTGATAACTGAAAACTTCTTCCTGACAATCGTCTGTACCGGAGAATACCTTCACCGTGGTCGGCTTTACCCGTTCGCACTCTCCTTTAGCCTCTCTATAAACTCGAACTGTTTCTTCTTTATTGTCGCCATTCAGATCGAGGTAAAATTCCAAGGGTTCACCTTTATTATTTTTAGCAACTTCGTAATCGGAGAATGTGATCGGCGAGCATTCTGCGTTTAAATCTTTTGGTTTCTCTTCCCCTTGGAATACCCCAAAATACTGCCAAGTGAAAAGTCCCCCAGCGATAAAAATGGTGAGAATAATGAGAATCCAAATTTTAGAAAAAGCTTGGTTCATAGATTTTATTTAATAAGTTCTTCCACTTTCTGCTGATAAAGCGTATTGCTAGGGTTTAGTTCCAAAGCTTTTTGGTAAGATTTCAAGGCCCACTCATCAGCGCCGAGGACTAAATCTCTTATTTGATAATAAATATTTCCTCTCTGAAACCAGATTTCTGGATTTTCGGGTTCCAGCTCTGTAGCTTGAACTGCCTTGTTTATGGCTTCGGCAACAAGCTTTTGAACTTTTATTGAATCGCCGTCGGCTTTAGCCATCTCTGTCATAACCTCTTGAATCTTCAATTGAGCATCCTCTATCAACTGGTCTGCGCTCAATCCTTCCTCTTTTTGCTGAGGAGAGATTATTTTTTGACTAAACTTCTCGCAATCAGAAAATAAAATTGGCTGGGCATCAACCTCTCCGTTTCCAGCGCGAGAAGCAACATAAAAACCATCTCCTTCCAAATCAGCATAAGCACAGAATTCTTGAGGATTTTTTGTATTATTAATCCAGCCGTAGGGGCTTTTACCGGCAGGATCGGCAGGAGTTTCTGTTATAAATCCGGGGATGCTAGAAGGATAGTTTACTGACTGATAATAATGATTATTCACGCTGTAATACATTTCTTGAGCCACAACCATCATTCTTATATCTGCTTGTCTTCTCACATCCCTGACTCTTGCCTGAGTATCGCTCAAGCTTCTGAAAAATACCATATATAAAATAGCGGAAATTAGAAGAAAGCCGGCAACGGCAACCAGGATGAATTTAACTTTGGTTCTTTTTTTTGACGCTTCAGGAACAGCCTCGATTTTTACTCGTTTCAATTCTTCATAAAGCAAGAATTCGAAAGCTACGGTAAACGGAATGGCTAGAGACTGGGCGACATTCCCGACAAAAGAAACATTAAAAAATTTAGCAATAAGACTAATTAAAACCGTTATCCCCCCCACCAACAGGCCTACCGCCAAAAACCTCCAAAACACGCTCCACCACTTACCTTCAACCAATTGCTTGCTCGCGAACAGGGCTGTTATTCCTTTTTTATCTTCTGCCACCAAAACATAAACTGCTAAACTGAACCAAACGGCAAAGATAATCCCGGGCACGATAAAAAGCAGCATTCCCCCCATGGTAATTAGCCCCGTTAGAATCAAAATCCATGAGTAAGAAATTATTTTATGCCATCCCCTAGCTAAGGATTCCTTAACGCCGATTTTTTGTTCCCTTTCTTTAACGGCGAAAATTAAAGAAATTTGGACCCAGAAACTGACTGCCACTGATATTAATCCCAGGATAACCGTCAGAAGCAAAGAAACTAAAGAAGAAATCTGATCGGAATACAAAGATAAAAGTACAATCAATAAGGGGAAAATTAAGGATATTAAAACTAATCCCAAGAAAACTCCAAACCTTTGTTGATAAACATGCCAGGCTCTTTTTAATAATTCTCCCGCTCCGGCTAGTGATTGAACTTGAATTTGAGCCTGGGGCCGAAAAGAAGGCGACTGCAAATTGTTTTGATTATTCATATTATTTTATTCTACCACAAAACCGTCTTCTTAGTGATAATTTGTGGACTATTCTTAAATTAGCTCGGACGATTTTCGCCGCGTTCTTCGATGAACTAAAGCTCATCTTTACCCTTCGTTGACGCTCGTGTCTTTGACAATTTCAAGTTTTTCTTTGGCGGCAAATTATTCTAAGATTCTATTCAATAAATCTAAAAGAAGAAAATATTCTTTGCCACTCGACACTTCCCAGCAAAAAACTCCCAGAGGAAGGCGTCTCTTCTATGTAGGAAAAGGGGAATGAAATTATAAAAAGATTAGCGTTTTTGAATAAAATAATTTCTTCAGAAGAAACTCCCCCAATATTAACTTTTATCCAATAGCCCCTCTCACTACCTATTGTAGTTTCTTTCTTATAAAATGTACCGCCCTGTTTTTTAACCTCCACTTCTCTGGTATTTAACCGATTCTCAAGAGAAGAGTATGCCGGGTCTTGTGGGACAAGTTGAGTAGCATTCGTAACCACCATTTCAATCGCTGAACCTTTCTTAAAACGAACACTTTTTACTTCAAGTTGTTCTTCTGTGGACCACCCATTTGGATATTTTAATTTGTATTTATTATTTTTATAAGTATTCCAAGTTAATACTTCTTCAGGTGTTTTAATAAATCTAAAAGAGGAAATCATTTTGGGGAAAACTTCACGTTTCTCGCTTGTATATCCTGAATCCCCAGTAGTTAGTTTGTACAAATTTCCTCCCCAAAATACACCTATTTTCCATGTAGGCGCTAGAATCGAAGTGGTTTGATAAATAAGTTTATAACCCTTTCCACCACTGATAGAAATTTCTTCTTCTTTAAAATTAATATTTTTAAGTTCCCCGAATATTACCTTAAGTTCATCTTTTTCTTTATTTACCCACTCTTCCAATGAATAAAACTCCGAACTTACTTCTACGATTGCTTTTTGTTCATAACATTCTTCTTTAGCTTCTTCTATGAAACAACTTCGAAAAATGATATTATTCGGAGTACCTTCATCAAGTTTCCAATTGGTAGGATATTTTATTTCATATCCGTAAGAATTGTTTCTGTAAGTTTCCAAATTAGCAGTTTCAGTTATCTTTGACCCTAAATAATGCCAAGTCAAAATCCCCCAGTGACGATAGTGATAAGAATAATTATAATCCAAATTTTAGAAAATGCTTGGTTCATATTATTTTATTCTACCACAAAACCGTCTTCTTGATGATAATTTGTGGACTATTCTTAAATTAACTCGGACGTTTTCGCCGCGTTCCCTACCTGCCGGCAGGCAGGTTTGACAGTTTTCCTGATTTCATTGAAATCGAAGACCCTCGGCTCCGATTTTATCGAGAGTCCTCGACAGGGTCGGGACAGAGTCGGGACAAGTTTTTAGCGAACGAAGTTCGCTAATAAAATCTTAACGAATAATAGAAAAGATAAATATTGCTAAAATCGGAATAATAAAAAACAGAAAGAAAATGGTTAAAAAAGTTAAACTCCCTCCGTATAGAATAAACCATAATCTTGTGGGATATTTCAGCTTAGTGTTAATTAAATTTAATAATTTAGGAACATCTTCTCTCTCTACTACTAAATCTAAAAAAGCGAAATATTCTTTAAACGGATAATACCAAGGCTTTTTTAATCTAATCCTCATTACGCAAGTATTTAGATTAAAAGTGGGAGAAGAAACGATTGGATCTTTCCAAAACGTTGTCCAATTTAACAACTCAAATAATCCCCAACGAGATAATGATTGGCCAGAAGCAATCTTTTCATTATATGATTGACCTCTCCACCAGTAATAATCTATTTTCTCCCAAGTGGAAAAACCTTTTTTTGTCTTTATACCCTGAGAATTTACTTCAAATTCATAAACTTCTTTAAAGGGTAAGAAAAAAATTGATGCAACCAATCCAGCTCCCGCAAACCCGGAAATTATCAACTTACCGATAAAATCTAATTTAAAAAAGAAAAACGATAAAGGAATTAATAAGATTATAAAAAGATAAATTACTATCGGATGAGTTTTTAACTTCTGAGTTTTAAAAAAATAGCTTTTTTCTATTTCCATATTATTTTTTATTTCAAAAAAGATTTTTTCGGACCAGTAATTTATTCCGAAAAACGAAAAGTTTGGAAAACGGTAGTAATTAAATCGTTATAATTATCCCACTTATCCTCAGAAACCGACCCTTTAATAAGATAAATATTGTTTTCTTTCCAAATTGCTCGCTCCCTCTCATGCAAATCTAAAGATTTTTCAATCTTAATTCCTGTAAGGAAATAAATGCTTTCTGGTGAGTAAAATATTTTTCCCTCGATCTCAAAAGCCTCATTCCCGATAAAATCAAATCTTTCTTTCTTCACTATTTCTTTAGGAGGACCAAATACAGATTCTTCTTCAATGGCACCACTAATATAATTATCGAGGTCCCAGCCTTTCAATATCGTTACGGTTATACTCGTAGGGAAAAATGATAATATCTCTTTTGGCAATATCTCTTTTTTCCCCTCTAGGGACTCTAAAGAAACAGGGGCCCAAATTTTCACCACATCGATAATATCAGCCGTAGGAGAAGGAGGACTCTCTTCTTCTAACTCCCAATTTTGAGGGTACTTCATCTCGAACCCATATTCCTCGTTCCTATAAGTCTGCCAGTCGGCAGTTTCGTCCTTAACTTCTTCTTTCGGCGCTTTAAAATACTGCCAAGCGAAAAATCCTCCGACGATCAGAATAGTGAGAATAATGGAAATCCAAATTTTAGAAAATGCTTGGTTCATATTATTTTATTCTACCACAAAACCGTCTTCTTGATGATAATTTGTGGACCCACGGGGAATCGAACCCCGGACTTCTGCATGCCATGCAGATATGTTACCTCTATACCATGGGCCCATGGTGCCCCCACCAGGACTCGAACCTGGATTTAGGGTTTAGGAAACCCTCGTCCTATCCGTTGAACGACAGGGGCCAAACTATGTAAATATTAACAAATATTTTGCTTATTGGCAATGACGTGGTAAGATATTTTAATATGGAAAAATACGCCAGAACATCATCTATCCCGAAAATTATTAAAAAGGTTTTACCGGCCATAGTCAGCAT
>JAUYKD010000016.1 GCA_030700195.1 Candidatus Nealsoniibacteriota bacterium
TCACCGCTACGCGGTGACGGCTGCCGCCAACAAATTAACTAAAATTGTTTATCATGTTTTAAAGAACAATTGCATATATGATCCAAATCTAGCTTAAAAATATTTCCAATCAAGGGTGATTAATAATATAACTTGTCATAATTATTATTAATAATTTTATAATTTAATTTTACCATTTTTTTAATAATTAAAAAAGGGGGTGGTCGCTGATATTGCAACCATCCCCCCGGATTGTCGAAAGCCATTTCATCCGTGGCTTTCAACTTTATATTTGAGCTGAAACGATTTCTCGCTCCAAACTCTTACTATTTCTCCCTCCTTTTTGGCCGAAGTTATAACGAATTTCATCATTTGGCCATTGTATGATGGATTATTAAAGTATTTGTTTCCGTCTTCGTATTCTACCCAGAATCCCTTGTCAGCATAGTAATAGATAGTATCACCAGCGTAAACTCTGAAAAGGTCATTTTTTTCAGTTTCCACTTTGGTGGTCATCCAGCTGATATTTCTTGGCGGCGTTGGTTCTCCTTTACCAAACGCGGCCGTTTTGAGTTGTATGAGTGTTCCTCCTACAGCTCCGTAGTTTCCTACGGCGCTAGCCATTGCCTTGCCTTCCAACGGCACTTTGGCTAACCGTGTAGCTTCGGCACCGGCTCCAAAAATAAAAATTTGGAGTAGAAAGCAGCAGATAAAAAAGAAAGTTAAGACTATTCTTGAAGCCCATGGTTTTTCTTCGAAGACCGCTTTGATCACGAGCAGATATCCGATTAACAAGAGAAATACGGCTTCAAACAGAATCTTGGTCGGGGTGTATCCCAATAGCGTAGCGGCGCCGGTAGACGTTGACCAGTTCACCCAAGACTCGAAAGGAGTAAATCCGATCATCAAGGTGAAATAGGATCTGGTCAAGAGGAAAAGAAACAGGCAAGCACCTAATTTAATGCCGTTTTTCAGTATTTTTTTCCAGAATTCAACGACACCGCCTTTGCCTAATTTTTCTAAGAACATTGGAACGCCTATTATAAAGATTACCCAGGTAAAGACGACCACGAGGGGAGCCTTTACTACGAAGATCCATAGAAGGATTGGCAATCCTATAAAAATTCCTGCAATTCCTATCCACGATTTAGTTTCTGTATTCATTTTTTTCTCCTTTATCTTCTTGAGAGAAGCTTCGTTAGCCCTTCGAGTAGTTTTATGGTAAATTCTGCGGCCATATCACTGGTATATAGCTTAACGAACCAGCCAAATTTTTGTGATATTCCGTTTACAGCAAGACCGGCTGGTGCTGGGGTTAGACTAGTTAATCGTACTACGCTAGCCTTATACTCTTCATGTTTTTTACTGATGGATTCTCTTAATTTCTCCAATAGATCAACCACTTCGTCAGAGAGCGCGAAAGGTAAATAAAGAAGAAACAAAAAGATGAACATGAAAAGCAGTTTCCAGAATATCCAAGTGCGCCTCGGTTTTTCAATCTCGAGTGCAACCTGAAATTCGGCCGGGATGTTTTTTAGCCAACCGTTCATTAAGGAATCATCAACAAAAACTCCATAAGTAAGATGATTTCTTATTTTTTGGTTGTAAACTTCCGGAGTCTCATTGCCGTTCTTTTCCTTGGGGATTAATACTTGTCCCAGTTGGTTTTTGACGGATTTGATATATGCCTTTTCTCTGTTCAGAACCCTATCGGTTTTATCCAGTCCGCGAACAAGACGATTTTTAAAAGATTGAACGTCGTCTTTATTTTTGTTGTACGTCTCGGACGATTGGACAATTTCCGAAGTTTCTCTCCATGCGGAAAGAAATAATGGTTCACCAGCGCCGTACTTAATGGCGCAGATGAAACAAATTAGAATAAATGTTCCCAGAGCTGCAAGTCGATAATTATTATCATTACCGACTTTAAAGCCTAAATAACCCAAAAACGATCTAACCTGGACAAATCTTGTTGCAAGAATAATTAAGACAATTAGAGTTACTATTATTCCCGCAACTAATATCCAGAGGTTTGCTAGACAGACAAAAATTGACAGGATAACTATTACCGCGAAAATTAAACATTTAATCCATGGTCTCATTTTATGTCCTCCTCATCGTAGGTTTTTGCAGAAAATTTGCCCAAAATCCAGCCGCTGGCTTGAACTTGCCGGTTGGTTTTGGCGGTTTAGGTCCGTATAAAGGAATTTTTTTGTTTGCGCCGCTCCCCTTGATCTCAATATGAATATCTCGTTGTTTATTTTTAAAGGGAAGCAGATCAAAAGCATAATATCCTTTATTATCAGTTGTATCTTCTAACTTTTTTACTGCACGGTTTTGGGCGTCTTGTAGGATTGACCTTAAAGAAGAGTCATCGTAGATAACAAGACTAACCTTCTTGCGTGGGTTAAGGACCTGTATACTGACACTGTACTTTCCATTAGCTCCGTGTGGGCGTACTTCAAGCTCACAGGGTTCTACGGGCTGCGGTGTTGTCGATGTAACTGCTGGTGCTGCTGGTGCTGCTGGTGCTGCTGGTGCTGCTGGGGTGGCTGGTGCTGCTGGGGTGGGTTTTGCTGGTGTTATTTTTTTAGCCATTTTTCCTTCCTCCTTTATATGTTTTTATTTTTTTTGAATTGTTAAGGTTCGACAATCGAATCTTTTATCTCTCGCCTTTGGTCGTAAGGCATTTATGCTCTTTTTTTGAATTAAAGCTTTTTTATTCCCACATAGGCGGGGATTATAATGCTGAATATGACCAAGAGCGAGAGAAAAAGATACGTTCAATTTACCTTTGAAGTGCACCACTCAGGTATAATATAATTGGCGAAGCCAATTAATAAAATACTATGAGTTATCAACACTTCAAACAGTTGGATCGAGATGAAATCTCCATCCTACTGAAGAAAGGTTATTCCTGCC
>JAUYKD010000037.1 GCA_030700195.1 Candidatus Nealsoniibacteriota bacterium
CCCCGGAAACGTTTTTCACTTTAATATCGGCGAGAATCTTTATTACACTCGACACGGGTTGAGCGTTGACTTGATGGGTAATGGTTATTATCCCCTTCATTGCCTCGGGATTTATTATGCTTCCCTTCACCTTGTAGATGCCCGGAAAATCATTTTTCGGATAAACCGGAAATCCTCCCGATGAAGTTTTTTCAGATGACGGCAAGCTCGGCAAACCAATGCCTTTGTTCGCCAGCATAAACCCAGCGAATCCGGCCGCCAAAAGAGCGGCAACGATAATGATCCAAACCGGAAACTTATGAGACGTTTCAGTTTTTACTGACATTTCAATTCTCCTTTCTGTTGAATTGATTGAATTGTGAAAAAGCAGTTTTATTATTGATTATTTTTATTCTATCATATCTTTACTATTTGTCAAGGTAAAAAACTTGTGGTCAAAACCAGGTTTTGACCAGCTACGAATTTTCAAATCTAAGGGCATGGATTTATTGATAGCAAAATTGTCAAACCATTTAGGATGGAGTTTTTTAGCAATATTCATCATCTTTTTGAAATCTTTTTCTGTAGCTCTTTTTATTTTCATTCTTCAATTCTACCAAAAAATTGTCTGTTTGGCGATTAATTAAAGCATTTTTTCTTTACGAGGGCACTGTTTAAGTAAACCACGGCAACGAACTTGAGTAGGACCATGGTTATGCTTACATCTGGTCTGGCAACCTTCCCGACTATACCATATTTTGAAGTCCGGACAGACGTTAAAATTAACGCCGTCTTTTGATTGTAGTAAATATATTAAGTATGTTGTCGCTTCCGGATACTCTTTTTCTAATTCGGTTAATCCACACTTTGTGATATTGATTTTTTCTACTTCTTTATCTAGAATCTTAGTATTCTCGAGCGGATCATCTGTAAATTTCAAACCATACTTTAATCTACTCCTAACTTCAGAATATACTTCGTCAACTTTGTTTTTCATATGGCACCTCCTTTAATATTATCTTTGCTGTTTATCAAGGGAAAAACTTGTGGTCAAAACCAGGTTTTGACCAGCCATAAGATTGATAAGTTTTTGATAAATTAACCCAGTTGTCCACACTTAACGTTTCAGCTCGTTGAGTTGGTTGAATATTGTTTTTCAAAAGCCAGCTTTCAGCGCTTTCCCGGCTAATTTTAAGTCCGCCGGATAAGTTATTGATTAATTGTTTTCTGGGATGGGCAAAGCCGGCTTTGACTATCTTAAAGAATAATTCGCTATCCCCTGTTAATTGATTCTTGGGAGTTATTTTAATAATGGCTGCGTCAACTTTAGGGCGGGGCCAGAAAGAATTTTTAGAAACATAAGAAATAATTTCTGGCGCAGCATAAACCTGGATTGAAACCGCCAAAAGGTTCATTCGCGGCGGCTTGGCGCAAATTCTCTGCCCCACCTCCTTCTGCACTACCAGTACCATCATTTCTAGCGCAGAATACAGAGACCCGCTCTCTGTATATTCTAATCCGGTCTCTGTATATTCTAAGAATTTGCGGATGACGGGCGCAGTCAGATAAAAAGGCAGATTGCCAACCACTTTGAATTGGAGAGGACTGTCCTCTCCAAACATTCTGAGGGGATGTCTTCTAATGTCGCCGTGGATGATTTCTACGTTTTTAAATCCTTTCAGCTCTTCTTGAAGAATTTTAACCATATTTCGGTCTTTTTCCACGGCCACCACCCTTTTTACCCTGTTAAATCGTTCTCCTTCGGAGAACGCCTCGTTTTGCGAGGATTTAACAGGGTGAACTTTTTGAGCAAGTATTTTCGTTAAAGCTCCCGTACCCGGGCCGATTTCCAGCACTATATCATTAATATTTAAATCAGCGGCTTGAGCGATTTTATCAAGAATGTTTTTGTCAATAAGAAAGTTCTGGCCCAGACGCTTGCTGGGCCGCAAATTACGCTTTTTAAGAGTTGTTTTAATAGAGTCCTGGGTCATTTTTCCATCTTAGCATAAGTTTTAAGGTGTGGATAAATTTCTTGACTCCGTCTTCTTAAATGGTATACTAAAGACAGTAAGAAAATATGGATATTTTGCCGGAAAGAGCCCATGAATTATTAGGCAAAACAGGTGAAATAGGGCTCAAAAATTTAATTTGGCTGAAAAAGAAGGAAAACAGCTATTGGCGCAATATTAAGGGATCTAAAAGAGACCCTTTCCTTTATTTAGGGATAATTGGCGCCTTTTTGTTTATTATTACGGTTTCGAGTTTTCCTTCTTCCGCCAGCGTCTCCCATTTTATTGCTGATGATTTTTACCCGCAGCAAAAAGACGCTTTTATTATACCCGGGGAAAAGGTAAAAGAATCTCCTGATTTAAGCTTGATTCAAAAGAACAGCCTGGTTGCTATTTCCTCGCCCATGATGATGACTCCGCAGGTTTTAGGAGCTTTAATTGAGGCGGCAGATTATGAATGGACACAGAAAGAAATAACCGAATATGTGGTTGGTCCCGGAGACAATCTTTCGTCAATCGCTGAAAAATTCAGCATTTCTTTAAATACCGTGCTTTGGGCCAATGACTTGCAGCAAAGCACTTTACTGCAAATCGGCCAAAAGCTGGTTATTCTGCCGACCTCCGGAGTAATCCACCATGTGGCTAAAGGAGATAATTTAAGCGCTATTGCCAAATCTTATCAAGCTAAAACAGAAGAGATAATCGCTTTTAACAATCTTCCACCCGAGGGAGATATCTATATCGGAGATATTTTAATTGTGCCCGGAGGGACAATGCCTCCGCCAGCTGTTTATGCTCCCGCCGCCATTCCTTTGGCTTCAAGCTATTTTATTTATCCGATTGCTTCTCCTTATAGAATCACCCAGGGACTTCATTGGTATAACGCGGTTGATTTTTCCAACGGCAAATGCGGGGACCCGATTTATGCTACGGCCGCGGGCACGGTTTTGAAGGTGATGCTAACTAGTTCTACTTCTAAATGGGCTTTTAATGGAGCTGGCAACTATTTGACAATTCTCCATCCAAACGGCGTTGTGACGTATTATGGCCATATCCAAACAAGTTTGGTTAATCTCGAAGATTATGTTTCTCAAGGCCGGGTCATAGCTTTAATGGGCGGAGCTCCGGGAACTCCGGGAGCCGGCAATTCAACCGGCTGCCATGTTCATTTCGGAGTAAGCGGGGCTAAAAACCCTTTTGCCAATTAAATGTCAGAATTTATTTTTATTTGGATTATTCTGGCCATGGTAGTCCTTTACTTTCTGATAGAATTTTTGAGCAAATCTTTGCC
>JAUYKD010000040.1 GCA_030700195.1 Candidatus Nealsoniibacteriota bacterium
CTTCCAGGTGGCTTCTCAAGTTGATTCAAGAACTATTTTAGATGCCGCTGGCGCTGAAAAACTTTTGGGAGCCGGAGATATGCTTTTTGTCTCAGCCGAAATCTCCAAGCCAAAAAGAATTCAGGCAGCCTATGCTTCTGATAAGGAAGTTAAAAAAGTGGTTAATTTCATAAAAATGCAGAGCAAGCAAGAGGAAGCTCCCAAAGAATTGGTTCAAGAGCTTGAAAAAACATTAAATGAGTCAAAAGAGTTTGATTTTTTAGCCGGAGAGGAAGACCCTTTATACGAAGAAGCTAAAAAACAGGTTCTTGAAGCTAAAAAAGCTTCAGCCTCTCTTTTACAGAGACGTTTAAGAGTGGGCTATGCCAGAGCCGCCAGATTAATTGACATACTTGAAGAGAAGGGCGTTGTCGGACCGGGAGATGGGGCTAAACCGAGAGAAATTTTAATGTCTTTGGAAGCGGAAGAGGAAGATAATGGCTGGCAGAAAATATAATATTTTGTTATAATTTTAAAATATGCCAAAGAAACAACCAAAATCTGAAACAAGCGAACTGCAAGAAGCTATTGATGAAATCAAGCAGCGTTTTGGAGAGGGAGCTATTATGAAATTGAAAGAAGTCAGAGCAGTTGATATTGACGTTATCCCAACCGGAGCTATTTCTTTGGATTTAGCTTTAGGGGTGGGAGGCGTACCCAGAGGCAGGGTTATTGAAATTTTCGGGTCAGAATCCACCGGAAAAACCACTTTGGCTCTGCATATTTTGGCCGAGGCCCAGAAAAAAGGTGGTATAGCGGCTTTTGTTGATGCTGAACATGCTTTAGACCCTGATTATGCCCAGAGAATTGGGGTTAATGTTGATGAAATTTTAATATCTCAACCCGACTCGGGAGAGCAGGCCTTGCAGATAGTTGAAACCTTAATCAGGTCAAGCAAGGTTGATGTAATTGTTATTGATTCGGTGGCCGCTCTGACTCCTAAGGCCGAGATTGCCGGAGAAATAGGCGATCAGCATATTGGTCTTCAAGCAAGGTTAATGTCAGCTGCTTTGAGGAAATTGGCCAGCATTGTAAATAAAACAAAGACATCGGTTATTTTTTTGAACCAGACAAGAATGAAAATAGGAGTGTTTTGGGGTTCGCCTATTACAACGCCCGGCGGCTTGGCTTTGAAGTTTTACGCTTCGGTCAGGATAGAATTAAAAAGGATTGCTCAAATAAAGCAGGGAGACGAAATTATCGGCTCAAGAATCAAAGCCAAGATAGTTAAAAACAAAGTGGCCGCTCCTTTTAAAACGGCCGAGTTTGACGTTTATTACAATGAAGGAATTTCTTACTTTGGAGATATGCTAAATACGGGTTTGAAATTAGGTTTAATAAAAAAATCCGGCAGCTGGCTTCAATACGAAAACATTAAACTTGGGCAGGGGGTAGAGCCCGCCAAGAAATTCTTAAAAGAGAATCCTCAAGTAGTTAAGAAAATTAAGGAAGCAGCCTTAAGTGTCTAGCCCTTTTTATTGCTTTGGCTAATTTGCGCTGGTGTTTAGAACAAACGCCGGTTCTTTTTTTTGCCCTGATTTTTCCCAAACCGGAAACAAAACGGCTGATCGTTTTTATGTCTTTGAAATCAATTTCTTGAATGTTTTTTTTACAAAAATAGCACTCCACCCCGTTAGAAGTCTGTCGTATATAGCACAAGGCTAATTTCAGAATAGACTTCAATTATTAGTTATACCCCTGTTATTGCCTTGCAGAAAAAATTACTATAATTTTTTCTGATTAGGACTTCTAACGGGGCCATTTTTAAAAAGGTATTTCTTTAACGTCGATTTCCTCCTCTTCTTTTCCTGCGCTTTCCGTGGATGGTTCTTCAATAATGGGGATTTCTTCTTTTGATTGATCTTTAGGAGTTGTTCCCATTTTAGCGCCTCTTGGTCCAAGTTGCAGGGTTTGAGCGACAATTTCCGTTCGGTATTTTTTATTGCCCGAAGCATCCTGCCAAGACCTTGTTCTTAATCTTCCTTCAACCATGGCTAAGGCGCCTTTGGTTAAAAATTGTGAAGCGATTTCAGCTAATCTTCCCCAAGCAACAACCGTATGGAATTCGGTTTCTTGTTGTTTTTGACGGGAATTTTTGTCTAGCCAAATCCTATTGGTGGCTAGGCGAAAATTGCAGACGGATTGACCCGAGGGAGTGCTTCTTAGTTCCGGGTCGGCGGCGAGATTGCCGATTATTATAACTTTATTTAAATTCACCCCGTTAGAAGTCTGTCGTATATAGCACAAGGCTAATTTCAGAATAGACTTCAATTATTAATTATACCCCTGTTATTGTCTTGCAGAAAAAATTTTAATTAAATTTTTTCTGGCTAACCCCGTTAGAAATTTGCGATTGTAAAATATGACAAATTTTCAATAATTGTTTTAGTTTGTCAAATATTCGTCAAAAAAGACCGACTGCTCTTTTTTGACTGACAAAATATATTGCAAATTTCTAACGGGGCTAGGACTTCTAACGGGGTTCATGGTTTTATTCTTTTAAAAGTTCGTCAAGCTTTTTTTCAATTTCTTTTAATTCGACCTTTGGCTTGTCTGTTTTCTTTTCTGCTTTGGCCGCATCTTGCGCTTGTTTAAATAAATTAGTTCTTTTAGAGGAGTTACTCTTTGCTCGAGACGCGACTTTTTTCACGATGATGTGTTTTTGGATTAGTTTTTCCTGTTTTAATCCTTTTTCGGCATCTTCCAGTTTTTGCGGCTCTAAATAAAAAGCTAAGGTAGTTAAGGAAGAAGAGGATTCTTGTTGTATTGGCTGGGTTCCTAAAAGAGAAACCACTCTTTCAAAAAGAGCTTTTTTTTCTTCTTCGGAAAGTCCGGGGATAATTGTATATGTTAATTCGTAAACTCGCATAAGCTGAAGATATTGTAGCAATTAAAAATAGGGGAGTCAAGGCGATATTTAAAGAGACCGACAACACCCCTTGAAAAACTCATATAGTATATTATAATGGAAATATGAAAAACGTAAAGGAAATTACAAAAAAAGAGCTGGAATCGTTAAAAGCTATAACTTTTGATATAGATGGGGTGATTATTCATACCGGCACCGAGTTAAGAGAATCAGCCGATGGCACAGAGCTTTATATGAAATCTAAGCGATTGTCGCGGCAGTTTATTGATAATTTAAAGAAATTGAAAAAATATCTTAAGTTAAATTTTTCTTCTGGTAGAAATATCCTTTATCTCCGGAGTTTGGTAAACGAAATATTTGATCAAGATGTTTTTCTGCAGGCTGAAAATGGAAATATCAGCTGGTTTAATGGAAAAATCACTCATCCCGATTATCCTGCTGATTATTTTGATAAACTAAAAAAAATCAAAGAGCGCATTAAAACGATGATGCTTACCGATAAAAGAATAAGGGGATTTGAGCCAAAAATGTTTATTTTAACCACTCATTGCGAACAAATGGAGGAAATACCAAAACTAGTGAAAGAATTTGATCCGGAAAATGAATTATACTGTCTTTGGACTAATGAAGGTTATGATATCGGAAGTAAGATTATGAATAAAGGGAAAGGAATTATTAATCTTGCTAAATATCTTAAAGTTGATCCGAAGCAAATTATTACCACCGGTAATAATTATAATGACGCCGAGATGCTTAAAGTTGGTAAAGGAGTGACAGTGCAACCTGATAGGGTGGAAGCAGAATATTTTATTGAGCATAAATCAGAAGAACTGGGTGGGGAATTATTAGTTGAATTTTTACTTGAACGCTATAAAAATAAAAAGAGCTTATAGCTCTTAATTGATTAAGAAATAATTTTAATCAGTTAAATTAGGCCCATCTTTTTTCTGACGTCTTTTATGGTTGTTTGGGCGATAATTTCAGCTCTTTTTCTGCCTTGAGTCAGAATCTCTCTAACGTAAACTTCTCTTGTTTGCAGTTCTTTTTTCTTTCTTCTATATGGTTCAAGTTTTAGAATTAATAAATCAGCCAA
The DNA here is from genome assembly GCA_030700195.1 of Candidatus Nealsoniibacteriota bacterium. Classification (GTDB taxonomy): domain Bacteria; phylum Patescibacteriota; class Minisyncoccia; order Minisyncoccales; family MHMH01; genus JAUYKD01. The sequence continues at coordinate 4,002 of JAUYKD010000040.1, forward strand.
GGACTTCTTAAATTCAGCATAACCCTTTTTGCCGAATTTTTTTTCTATCTGGGAGATTGGTTTTCCGGCAAAGAGAGAATATACGGTCAAAAGATTAGCAATACCCGGCTTTTTAACAGGGTCGTATTTTATTGATTTTCCAGGGTCAGTCACCGCCGACATCACCTTTTTTCTAATAATATCCGGTTCGTCAAACAAATAGAGGCAGCCGGCAGGAGATGATTTTGACATTTTTTTCTTAGGATTGTTCAGAGCCATAATTTTGGCTCCGGTTTCCAAGAGCAGGGCCTCGGGCACTTTAAAAACCTTGCCATATTTCTGGTTGAACTTTCTGGCAATGATTTTAGCAAGTTCTAAATGCTGTTTTTGGTCTTTACCTACCGGCACGGAATCAGTTTGGTATAAAAGTATATCCGCTGCCTGCAAGATAGGGTAGGTGAGCAGTCCGGCGTTTATATTGTTTTTGAACTGCTGTGATTTTTCTTTGAATTGCGTCATGCGCGTCAGCTCTCCTAAAGGGGTTATGGTATTTAAATACCAGCTAAGCTCCGTGTGCTCTTTAATTTCCGATTGAATGAATATAATGCACTTTTCAGGATCCATGCCAGCCGCTAAAAGTTCAGCGGCAGTGTTAAGTACCTGTTTAGAAAAGGTATCGGGCTCTTGGGGTACGGTCAGAGCGTGCAAATCAGCAATAAAGAAAATACACTCTCCAATTTGCTGGAGTTCCTTCCATTGGCTTATAGCTCCTGAATAAGAGCCGATATGTATTGAGCCGGTTGGTTGTATGCCTGATAATATCCTCATGTTTCTATTATACCTCAATAATAACGGGAAGTATCATTGGTCTTCTTTCGGTTTTAGCGTAAAGGAAGTCGCCAATCCTATTTCTAATACCGTCTTTAACATAAGACCAATTAACCGCCCCGTTTGCATTAGATGATTTGTTGATTATTTCAACGGTTTTTTTCCTGGTTTCATAGAGGAGCTCTTTTGATTCTTTCAGATAAACAAACCCTCTTGATATTATATCGGGAGAACCTTTAACTTTACCAGTTCTTCGATCAACGATGGCCACAATAACAAACATGCCGTCTTGAGATAATGTATTACGGTCTCTTAAAACTATTTGGCCGACATCACCCACGCCCAAGCCGTCAACCATGACGTAACTTGTATCAACTTTTTTGGCTTCGATAAAAGGAGCATTGTTTTTATTGAAATTAATAATATGGCCGTTATCTAAGATAAAAATGTTTTTTTCATTAAAACCGATGCTTTTAGCAACATTTTTCGCTTCTTTCAAGAAGTAGTGATTAGCGTAAACGGGCAAGAGGTAGTCTGGCTTTATTTGTTTAATTAATTCTTTAATAGCTTCGATGTTATTATGGCCGCTAACGTGAACGTTCATAATTTCATTATGAATAACATTATCACATTTGCGGTAGAGGCTGTCTTTTAACCTTTGGATAGCTTTTTCATTGCCCGGGATAATAGAAGAAGAAAAGATTATAGTATCGCTCTTTTTTAAAGTAATACGAGGATGTTCACCAGTAACAATCCTAGTTAAAACAGCCCTAGACTCTCCTTGAGCGCCTGTACAAAGGATAATTAACTGATTATCCCGGTAATTGTTGGCTTGCTTAATATCAATTAAAGTACCTTTACCCGCTTTAATGTAACCTAATTGCATAGCTATTTTTAAAGCAACTTTCATGCTATAGCCGTCAATGGCGATTTTTTTGTTGATTGTTCTGGCGTATTCAAAAATATCTCTGATTCTTTTAACTTGAGTAGAAAATGTGCCAATAATAACTCTACCGGGAGCTTTATTAATAATAGACTCGAAGTTGGCCCACATTTCTTTTTCAGTAATCAGGTCTTTTTTCTTTAAAGAACCAAGACTTTCCATTAGTAAGATAGTTGGCTTCGGTAAGTTGGCTAAATGACTGTAAGAAATCTGTTTTTCATTAGAATCTTCACTACCTAAAGTCCAGTCACCCATATGAATAGCCGTGGCTACGGGGGTAGTTAAAACTACGCCAATAGAATCCATAATAGAATGTTCAACTTCAAAAAAGTTTAAATTAAATTCACCAAGCTTGATTTGTTCTTTACCGGATTTTACTTGAATTGTTTTTAATTGACTGGTTGAACCTTTTTGATGATCTTCCAGCCGGCTTTTTAAGAGCGCTAAGGTTAAGTCTCGGCCAATGACCGGGGGATAGCCCAGTTTATTTAAGAGAATGTGGGCTGCTCCAATGTGGTCCATGTGGCCGTGAGTGAAAACTACGCCTTTGACGTTTTTTTCTTTGCCTCTTAAGTAACTAATATTAGGGATAACATAGTCAACTCCCGGCATGTCTTCTTCAGGGAATTGGATGCCCATATCAACGATAATAATGTCGTTCTTATACTCAAAAACAGTCATGTTTTTACCGACCTCTTCTTGTCCGCCTAACGGAATAATCCTTAGATTACTCGTTGGTAATTTTGTGTTTTGTATCATATATTTTATTATTTTTGTAATGTGCGGGCAGGAGGATTTGCACCTCCACAGGATTTCTCCCACTAGCTCCTGAAGCTAGCGCGTCTGCTGTTCCGCCATGCCCGCGTTAGAAATTCTCTTTTTTTAGAAATTGTTTAAGTTCTTTTCCAAATTGAGGATGTTTTAAAGAAAGATAGAGATTAGACTTTAAATATGCCTGCTTATTGCCGCATTCCAGCCACTTTCCTTCAAATTCGCACCCGTAGATTGTTTCTCCTTTTTTAAGCATATCTTGAAAAGCTCCGGCTAGCCGGATTTCACCTTTAGCTTTGGTTGAAGCTTTAATATGAGAAAAAACTTCTGGCGTTATAATATATTTGCCAACTATCGCCAGATTAGATGGCGCTTGTTTTATTGAGGGTTTTTCGACAATGTCCTTTACTTTATACACCCCTTTGCTTATTTTGTCAACCTTAACCACGCCGTAAGCCGAAAGTTTTTCTTTAGAGATTTTATGTAAGGCAATGACCGGCCTTTGGTATTTATTGAAAACTTTCATCATTTGAAGAAGGGCAGGGGTTTTGGATTCAACGATATCATCGCCAAATAAAACAGCTGTTATTTCTTTTGTTTTTGCCTGTAGGACGGCATGGCCGTCTCCCAGCTGTTCTTTTTGATAGACTTTTGAAAAAGAAACTCTTTTGGCGGAGAAAACATCTTTCAAATAAGCCAAAATGTTTTCTTTTCCGGGCCGTACGACAAGAACGATTTCTTTTATACCCGAAGCAATCGCTTCTTCAACAATATATTGGATGGTTGCTTTATCGACTATTGGCCAAAGTTCCTTTGGCACGAATTTGCTCAAAGGCAAGAATCTTGTGCCCAGCCCGGCCGCCGGAATAATCGCTTTTTTAATTACCATAGAGAAAGTCTAAATTTTCGGGAATTTCCTTTAAAGATTTTTGGAAACGCAGCTTAGGCGTTTTAGCGTATTTTTTGTTTTTAAGCCAGCCATTTTTCGTATAATAATAACAAGCGCCATCTTTTTTAACAAACAAATCGTAGATATTTCGGCATTTTTCGCTTACCCAGTTAGCTTCTTTCAGCGTCTTTGTTTTTGAAGGATTAATGGTAATATGGCCGTAATATGGCGGGACAACCACCACCTCGCCCTTTTTTGCTTTAACGGCATAAACGTCTTCAATTTTATTCTTTTGCTGTTTTTGCATTAAATAGAGCGCTTGGCCGCTTAAGACAATATAAACTTCTCCGTATTTTTTTAAGTGTTCGTGACCTTTTGTTTTAACAAACTCTTTTCCCAGCATTCTCGGAGGAATAACGGTAATGTCGTATCTAAGCCCGGGTTTCTTTTTAATCCCCCTATACATATAATAAAGCTCATAATTAGGGGATTTTTCGGCCCATTTCTTGTCATAGAGCATTTTTTTCATGTCGTTCAGGAAACGAATATCCGGCTTTATGTTCGATTTTACCGCCATGTTCTTTTTTGGTTAGTATGCCAGTTTTGTATATCAGAAAACCTTTTTGAGGGGTCGCTTATTATTACCGGTTCAATGCCTCCCTTGATTTTCTTATTAATAAAATAAATATATTGGGGCTGGTATAGAAAGACGGAGGGAGAGTCGGCAATTATAATATTTTGCAGCTGATTGTATTTTTCAGCCCTGATTTGTTCGTCTTGGCTTACTCTGGCTGTTTCCAGCAGGATATCCGCCTTACTGTTATCGTATTTTGCCAGATTAAGTCCCGGATCTTTAATCTGTGAGGAATGCCAGAAGGGGAAGGGGTCGGGGATTTGGCCCAAGACTTCTCCGAAAAGCAGCATTTCATAGTTTCTCGGTTTGATAAAGTCCTGGGTTAATTGAGAGATGGGATAGCTTTGTATTTCAACTTCAATGCCGAGTTCTGCCCATTGTTTTTTGATTTCTAAGGCTACTTTTTCTAAAACAGGATCTTGGACGGTTATCAAAGAGAATTTAAGGGGAGTTTCTTTTGGCGGGGTTGAGCATATCTCATTTAGTTTGGTTCTGGTTGTTTTACTGACAGTACCCGTTCCTTTAGAAAAACCCCAGGGATCAAGAATGTCTTTTTTGTATTTTTCCTGAAAAGCAATTACGGCTGCCTTGGTTTGGTTGCCAAAATAGCCTGTAATTTTACCTTCCGGATAAACTTCGGGATCACGGGCCAAGCAAGTTTGCAGAGCCGTTACTTCTTTTCCTTGGCTGCCTGTTTTAAGATCGCTTTTAAACTCAATGATTGTTTCTTTTTTGACTTCAACCCATTTTCCTTCCTTTTTTTCAAGATTAGCTTGGCTAAAAAGATTTTCCGTTTTTGTTGCGCTAAATTCATATATTTCAGTTGGCGCTTCGTACCCGTAAACTTCGGGCAAGACAGGGGAGTCAACGATTTCAGCTCTGTTATGAAGCACATCCTCCACTATTTTTTCTTTATTAGTGGCATAGTTTAACGCCTTTCTGATATTATCATTGGCTAAAAACCTTGATTTGTCCGGGTTAAAGAAGATGGCGAAATATCTGGGCAAAGAAAGGGACAGTTCGTTGAACTGGCTTTTTTTGAAAATATCAAAGTTTTCAGGAGAGTTTATGGAAAATCCGTCAACCTCTCCTTTTTTGGCGGCTTTAATAAGATCCTCTTCTGATTTAAAGAAGTAAAAGGATATTTTTGAAAGATAGGGCTTATCTTTCTCAAAATAGTTTTTAAATCCGGCCAGCTCCAAAGAAACTACGGAGTTTGAGCCGTCTTGCTTTAATGCTTTGAATTTATACGGGCCAGAGCCGATTGGCTGTAAATTATAATTTGTTAAAAGAAAGTTTTGAGGAGATATATCCTGCCAAATGTGCTTTGGCAGTATTTTTAAATCCAACCTTTCCTGAAAAGCGCTGTATTGATTATTCAGCTTGAGCTTTAAAGTATAATCGTTGATTTTTTCTACCTCCACCCCGAGATAGTTTGCTCTTAAAGGGCTTTTATAGTCCGGGTTTTGGATGGTTTTTATGGTGAAGATAACGTCATCCGCCGTCAGTTTTTCGTTATCGTGCCAAAAGACGTTTTCTTTTAAATGGATTTCGTAGGTTTCTCCGCCGTCTTTTATTTCTACAGTTTCGGCCAAGTCAGGCACTAAGCTTGAAAAGATAACTTCAACCAGGTCTCGGTCAACATCCGAACTTTGAGCATAAATCGGATTTATAAATCTCGGATTGCCCACCACCCCCTCAATATAATTTCCTCCTTTGGCCGGGGCTGTTTCGGTGTTTTTCAAATAAAAATTAACAACCAAGAAAAGAGAGGAACCCAGAAACAATACAATAAAAAATAGGAAAACCGCCCTTTCTTTTTTATTTAATACCTTAAAAACCTGAACCCATTGTTTTTTTGAGGGCCATTTAGTTATTTTTGCTTTTTTCTTCAAGTCTTTTTTTAAGAAACCAAAAAGAGAAGTGAGATACATTTTATTATTGAATAATGAGGTTGCTGGCCGCTAAAATAATAAATAAAGCTCCGGCAACTATCGTCGCCCAGAAGATTTTTTTCTGAATACCTCTCATCGTGCCGTAAAATCCGCTGTCCTGGCCGAAAGCCGAACCCAAAGCGGTTCCTCTTTGTTGCAGGAGGATTAAAATTATGAGAATGGCTGAAATTATTGATTGGGCTATAAGAAGTAAATTATTCATTGGTTGAAATTTTACTTGTAAAATTGAAAATAGAGATGAATTTTTAAATTCATCGACTTATTATTTTTTACGGAAAAATAAAGAAAGCACTAAACTTAATCCCCAGATGATTAGAGTTGTCCAAACAAGAGGCATTAATCCGATTATGGCAAGTTCAACAAAGAATATATCAATCAGCCAAAGCATAGCCATATTTATCACCAGTCCGAACAATCCTAAAGTCAGTATTCTTATGGGCAGGGTTATCAGTTTTAAAAGAGGCGCAATAAAGGTGTTGATGATTCCCAAGACGACTCCGGCAATCAGCAGAGTTTTTAAATCACCGGTAAATTCAACTCCGTTGACAAACATGATTGCCAGCCATAAGCCGAATATTCCCGAGGCTATTTTAACGAAAAGATTGCGCATTTCTATATAATAGCAGATATTAATCAGCCGAGCAAGACTTTGTCTCTTAACTTATGGTGGTATTTTCTGGCAAAGCGGTGGGCCTCGTCTCGCAGGTTGAGCATTAAATTAAAAGTTTCTCTTGGCAGTGTTTTTAATAAGACAGGACTCTCTTTTTCTTTAATATACAATTCATTATTCTTTTTAGCCAGAGCCATTATCTTGATTTGTTTAAGGTTTAATTTTGAACAAATTTTTTTAGCAATGTTTAGTTGCGCCTTACCCCCGTCAATCAAGATTAAATCGGGATATGGCCATTCTTTATGATTAAACCTTCTTTCCAGCACTTCTTTCAGCATGGCGACATCATTCGGTTCACGGCCGGTTCTTATTTTAAATTTACGGTATTGGCTTTTGTCGGGTTTATCGTTAACGAAAACAACCATGCTGCCCGTGGCTTCCTTGCCTTGAATATTTGAGATATCATACGCTTCAATTCTTTCTTGATAAATTGATGGAAATCCTGGTTCTTTTAATTGAAAAATACGGCTGTTGGCCAGAACTTTTTCCAGAGCTTTTATTTGGTTTTTTATTTTGCCGGCCATTTCGTAATTCTGCATTTTTGATTCTTTTCTCATTGTTACGTTGAACTTGGGCTGGTATTTTTTTATCAGTTTGGCCTCCAGAATCAAAGCTTCAATTTCCGAATCCGTCTCAATATAGGCAATGTGCTTGGCTAAGCCAAGCACAGGCTCGCCCTGGTGATTTTTGACGCGGTCGCGAAGATTAATTGCTTTGCCGATATAAAGGAGCTTAGCTCCTTTATTAAAAGCATAAACTCCGGGAGTTTTGGGCAGTTGGGCTATTTTGTTTTTTAGTAGAAACTTAAATTTCTCCACGTCCTCAATGTATCTTAATTCCCTTAATTTTTCAACAAAAATGAAATGCCCCAACCGTATCAAACAGTTGGGGCTTAAAAACTTGGCGATACCTAC
>JAUYKD010000047.1 GCA_030700195.1 Candidatus Nealsoniibacteriota bacterium
AGATAAAAGCCCTCTTTCACGTTGTGAAAGAGGGCTTTTCCGTCCAAGGACCGAGGGACCAAGTTCCCAAACAGGAACCAAATCTCCAAGAGTCCAAGAACTTTTTTACTTGCGAGGGAGGACAAAGACCAATAGGCTATCGGGATTCCAGACGCTGCCAGGATAGCCCCAACTGCAGTTGAGCCATAGCCCAGAATCAAAGCGCTCTACACGGAGCACGTACAGGCGGCCACCGGAATCAGTAATCGGTTCCATTCCGACGATAATCCATTCGTCGTTTGGCTGGTCCCGGTATTGCAGGCGCAGTTGGGGGCCGACTTCAGACGGACAGAGCTCCAAGCCGAGCTTTTTGGCGCACTCGTAAATCTGATCGCGCCTAGCACCTTTCTTGAAGCCGAGTTCGGCGACTGTAAGTCTAACGAGATTCACCTCGATTTCCTCGGTGGCTACTTTGAAAGCGGGTTTTCCGAGAACATCGTTGGCCCATTCGCTGATATTAAATCCGTTACCCTTTATGGCTTTACGGAAATCATCAGCGGTCTTGAGGCCGATGCCGAGTTTAATCGTCTTCCAGATTTTCAACTGATGCTCCGCCTCTTTAACCACCAATTCTTCAGCCAGAAAGCGACGAACGCCTTCCATCCCACCCAGCTTGTTAACCATAGCTTCCACCTGTCCCAGATTCAGTTCACCATACTTCATTTTACCTTCTCCTTCTTTCGGCTTTTTGCCGAAAATTTTTCCTCTTCCCGAGGTTGTGGGGCCACGACTTCATTGTAGCCATAGCCAGAAACTACCGTAAAATCAGTGGCTTTTGGCTATGGCTACACATCACAAGTAAATAATAAAAAGAGCTAATTTATTGTATCTTAAAGTACAGCACGTTAATTAATTTCTGTCAATATCGGCAAAGTACATTTTGATCCAAAGCGCAACATCAAAAAATCACCTTTTTGGGTGATTTTTTGATACAATCGGTTCGCCACTCACTCGCGATCACTCGGGTCGTGCCAATAAAAAATTGTGCTGACGGGGGCGCTAATACTCGAACGTATCTCAGTCGCCCTAGCGCCGTTTGAACCTATTTTATGGATAACCTTAATCAAGAATGCGGTAATTCTTCAATTCTTTCTTGTAAAAATCGGTCCTGCAACGAAATTCAGCTGGCTTGGTTTTCTTTAGATAACTCCCAATAGTATCGGCGAATGCCAATAAGATTAATTCTAGATATATGTTTGAAAATTTCTTTTTGAAATTCTTATATTCTTTCTGAAAATCCTTATTCTCCAAACCGGCTATCGCATGCGTCAAACTGTGTTCTTTCTCTGCACCTTTTTGAAAATCCTTGCACCCCAAACCGACAATATCATGCGTTACTCCATGATTTTTAGCTATATCTGTAATAATTTTTAATTCTTTTGGGGAAAGATTGAAACGATTTAATATTTTCTTTGTTTTTTGGGCCCCCTTCTTTTCGTGGCCAGGACAACCCCTGGCCCCGCCACCTAAATCAGCAATTGTTTCCTTTTTGCCGATATCGTGCAACAAGGCAGCGATGCACAATAAACTTTTTCTTGAATTTTTATCAATGATTTTATTTAGGGCTTGTTTGATTTTTTTCTTTGAGTTCCGAATGATTTTTTCTAAGTTATCTAAAACAGAAAGGGTGTGATCAAAAACTGACTCCTTATTATGCCATGGGCTATTTTCGACTACCCCTTCCAATTGATAAAGCTCTGGAATAAGATTCTTGAATTCCTTCTTCTTTATTTTTTTAATAGTGAGATCCGATAGTTTTATCTTCCGCATGTTTTTATTTATAGCCAAGGTTAGATTTCCTAACTGAGGTACGGGGCTTGGACTCGAACGCATCTCAATCGCCCTATGGCCGTTCGAATCCTGGACGGGTGACGTGTCCTGGATGCGAACTTTTTCTCAAAAATGTGAGGGGCGACTCAGTCACTCGGCGTGTAATGTATTGGCTGCGAGGCTAGGATTCGAACCTAGATAAACAGATCCAAAATCTGTTGTCCTACCATTAGACGACCCCGCAATGTATTGATATTTTACTCTATTTTTCTCCTAATTTCAAGGTTTCAATAATAGCCAACTCTAAGGGTAATTGAGGGATAGAAGAGTATTTCATTTTATTTTCCGCTTCAAGAAAAAGCTTAAGGGCTCGATGAATCTCCGTTTCATTAAGCGAAGCAACCTGAGAACTAAGTTTTTGCTGTTCTTCTTGAGTTAAACCGGAAATAATCGGATTTATTGTTTCATTCCCTATCTTTAAAATTAACCCCTGCCTTAAATAATTAACCAAGGCTTTGGTAAACTCTTGAACGTCTTTGCCTTTTTCTAAAAGCTTATTTAAAAATCCAATGGCTTCTCCTGCTTTTTTCTGGCACAAAAGGTCAACAAAATCACCAACAATCTTAATATCTACCATACCGAGTAGTTCTTTGATGTTTTCTGCTTTAATAACGTCTGACTGGCCCAGCGCGCCAGAAAAGGTCAGCGCCTGGTCTAAAAGCCCTTCAGCGTCCCTGACAGCTCCACCGGAGTTCAAGGCAATGAGTTCTAAAGCGGGCCTTTCAATCTTTACTTTTTCTTTGCCGGCAATTATTTCCAGTCTTTTAATTATTTCGGGCAGAGTCAGCTTTCTAAAATCAAACCTTTGGCACCTGGAAATAATGGTCGGTATCATTTTATGAATTTCAGTCGTAGCTAAAATAAAAATAGCGTGGGCCGGAGGCTCTTCCAAAGTTTTCAACAAAGCATTGGCGGCCGACTTGGAAAGCTGATGGGATTCATCAATAATAAAAACTTTGTATTTTGACTTGGTTGGCGTAAAGCGAATGCCTTCTATTAATTCTCTAATATCATCAACCCCGGTATGAGAAGCAGCGTCAATTTCAATTAAATCAATTGACCTTGATTCGTTTATTTCAGAGCAAGAAGAACACTTATTGCAGGGCTCTGCTTCTTTCTCTTTCCTTTGTTCGCAATTAACAGCCTTAGCTAGAAGCCGGGCCATAGAAGTTTTTCCGCTTCCCCTGGGCCCGGAAAATAAATAAGCATGAGAAACTATATTCGAAGCCAGGGCGTTGGTCAAGGTTTGAACCACATGCTCCTGGCCGATTATTTCTCCAAATGTCTTTGGCCTGTATTTTCTATACAATACTAAATTACTCATAATAGATTAAATCATCTTAACAGAAATTCCCTAAAAAGTAAAAAAATGATAAAATAAACTAATGCTTAAAATCTACAACACCCTATCAAGAAAAAAGGAAGTATTTAAACCAAGAAAAGGAAAAAAGGTAGAACTTTTCGTTTGCGGACCTACGGTTTATGACCTCTCCCACATTGGACATGCCAGAACTTATATTGCTTTTGATCTGATGGCCAAATACCTCAAAGAAAAAGGGTACGATGTTTTTTATCTGCAGAATATAACCGATATTGACGACAAAATCATCCAGCGGGCCAAAGACCTGCCTGCCGGCGGGCAGGGAAAAACCACGCCTGCCAAATTGGCCAGATTTTATGAAAAAGAGTACTTAAAAGACATGAAAACGCTGAAAGTTAACAGCGTAACAAAGTATGCCAGAGCTACCGACCACATTAAAGAAATCATATCCCAAATAGAAAGACTAAAAAAGAAAGGATATGCTTATCAAATAAACGATGGCATTTATTATGATATTAAAAAGTTTAAAGATTACGGAAAACTATCCCGGAGAACAGCCATCCAGGCGGAAGATGGCGTTTCAAGAATAGACGAATCAAAAGAGAAAAAGAACAAAGGCGACTTTTGCTTGTGGAAAATATCAAAACCCGGGGAGCCCAAATGGCCAAGTCCTTTTGGACAAGGCAGACCGGGCTGGCATATAGAAGACACAGCCATTGCTGAAAAGTTCTTTGGCCCTCAATATGACGCGCACGGCGGAGGAAGAGACCTGATATTCCCCCACCACGAAGCAGAACTTGCCCAAATGGAAGCTATGTCAGGAAAATCGCCCATGGTTAAATATTGGCTGCACACCGGGTTTCTGACGGTCAATGGACAGAAAATGGCCAAATCCTTGGGCAACTTTATTACCATCCAGGATTTCGTTAAACAGAATTCTCCCAGAACATTAAGATTTCTTATGGTTAAAAATCATTACCGCTCCCCGATTGACTATAGCGAAAACTCTTTAACCCAAACGAAAAAAGAGTTGCAAAGGATAGACGAATTTATCAGTAAGCTTAAAAGCTTAAAAAATAAAAAAAGAGTTAAAAAGGTAAACCTTTTTTCCATTTCAGCTTACGCTTCGGCATTTGAGGAAACTGTGGAAGATGATTTTAATACTCCCAAAGCCATAGCTGTTATCTTTGAATTGATAAATAAAACAAACTCTTTAATAAGCCAAAACCTTCCTACAAAAAAAGAAGCTAAAAACATATTAGACTTCTTAAAAAAGATTGATAAAATCTTTGATTTCATCTTTTGGCCAATCGCAAAAATAAAACCCCCTCAAAATGTGCTCCGCTTGGCGGAGCACAGACAAAAATATAGAAAGAAAAAAGAATGGCAAAAAGCCGATGAAACGAGAGAAGAGATACAAAAACAAGGCTGGCTGGTTGAAGATACTAAGGAAGGACCTAAACTTAAACACTTATAATTGGAGCCGGCTTTTGACGAAGATGCTTCTTGAGGGAATGATACTTTTTTTGTGAAAGGCGCTTTTCTTTAATATATCTTGGAATCCTGGTAGGGATTCTTTTCTTTTTAGGCCGGCTAAATTTCTTTAACTTTTCAGCCAGTAACTGAAAAGCAATCTTTTTATTTTGCGATTGGGAAGTGCGGTTATCGCTGTGGATTATTATGCCTGAAGACAAGTGATGCAATTTCACCCCTGTTTTTTTCCTGTCTCTTCTTTGCCCGCCAGAACCGGTTGAAGTGGAAAAATAAACCTTGGTTTGCTTTTTAAGTTCTTTGAAATTGTCCATTATTATATTTTATCAAAAAATAAGCAATAGAAAAAGCGGCTTTCAAATCTTGCCAAGAAAATGCGAGCATGTTAAATTGGAATAGTATTATGTCAGACGAACTCATCCAAAAACTGCCTCCACAAAGCATAGAAGCAGAGCAATCGCTCCTGGGAGGACTGATGATTGATAAAGAAGCTATTTTGAAAGTAGTTGATTTTTTGCAGGCAAGGGATTTTTATAAAGGCATTCATCATACGATTTACGCGGCCATGGTTGACCTTTTTGGCAAAGGAGAGCCGATTGACTTGCTTTCTATTTCAACGCGGCTTAAAGAAAAAGAAAAACTGGAAGAAATAGGAGGCAATTCTTATTTAACAGAACTCATCAACTCCGTACCAACCGCCACTAATGTTTTAAACTATGCCAAAATTGTCCAAAGAAAAAGAATTTTAAGGGATTTGATAGACGCCAGCCATGAAATAGGATTAATGGGGTATGCGGAAGAAGAAGATGTTGAGCAGGTTTTAGACCAGGCGGAAAGCAAGATTTTCAGTATTGCCCAAAAATCACTTTCCCAAAACTTCGTGCCAATCGCCAGCTCCCTTGAAGAAGCCTTTGAGAGATTAGATAAGCTATCAAAACATGGCGGGGAAATGAGGGGTGTGCCGACCGGCTTTACCGACCTGGACAATATTTTGGCTGGGCTGCAAAAATCAGACCTGATTATATTAGCTTCGCGCCCCAGCATGGGAAAATCAGCTTTGGCGGTTGATATGGCAAGAAATATTGCTTTTCATAAGAAAATTCCCGTTGGTATTTTTAGTTTGGAAATGTCTAAAGACCAGGTTGTCGACCGGCTGATCGCCGCTCAAGCCGGAGTTGATTTGTGGAAGTTAAGAACCGGACATCTTTCAAGCGACGGAACAGATAATGATTTTATGAGGATACAGCAGGCGCTCGGCGTACTGGCTGAAACTCCTATCTATATTAATGATTCAGCCACCTCCAATATCCTTCAAATGAGGTCTTTAGCCAGAAGACTGCAGGCAGAAAAAGGCCTCGGATTAATCGTGGTTGATTATCTGCAGCTAATGGAGCCCAGAAATCCTCAAGCCAGCCCCGTCCAGCAGGTAACTGAAATCTCGAGGTCTTTAAAGGGTTTAGCCAGAGAGCTTAATATCCCTGTTTTAGCTCTTTCTCAATTATCAAGGGCCGTAGAAATGCGTACGCCGCCAAAACCTCGATTAGCTGATTTAAGAGAAAGTGGGAGTCTGGAGCAGGATGCGGACGTGGTGCTTTTCATCTACCGAGAAAAAGAAATGGGCGAACCGGTTCCTAAAAACGTGGCTGAAATAATAATCGCCAAGCATAGGAACGGGCCGGTCGGAGCAATTAAGCTTTACTTTGATAGCCAAAGAGTAACCTTCCGCAACCTGGAAAAGGGAATGTTTGAAGAATAATCATGTACCCCGTTAGAAATTTGCCACAATTTTATCTATTAAAATTAAAACAAATACTTTATTTTGTTAAACTTCCGCCAAAAAAAGAACCGCTGGTCTTTTTTGGCCACTTTCATCTATGCAAATTTCTAACGGGGTGTATCCCCCATCCGTACAAAAACTAATAAAATTATTTTCTAAGTTTCCAACGATCGGGCCTAGAACCGCCGCCAGATTTGTTTTTTATATTATGAAGCTTTCTAAAGAAGAGACTGAAGAAATAACCAAAGCCATATCAAGCTTAAAAGAAACCGTTAAACACTGTTCTTTCTGCTTAAATCCGTTTGAAGACGAAGGAGATCTTTGTGAAATATGCAAAGATCCGAGAAGAGATAAAACTCTGCTTTGCGTCATAGAAAAAGAAACCGATTTGCCGCCGATTGAGAAAACAAAAAAGTATCCGGGCAGATACTTTATTCTCGGGGGAACTCTTTCAAAATTCAACAAAGAAGAAGAAAACAGTTTGAATATCCAAAAACTCTTAGAAAAAGCAAAAAATCCTGAAATCCAAGAAATCATTCTGGCTGTTAACCCAACCACTGAAGGAGAAATAACCACCTTATACTTAGAAAGAATATTAAAACCCTTAAATAAAAAAACCACCCGGCTCGGCCGGGGTCTGCCAGTGGGCGGAGAACTGGAATATGCGGATGAAGAAACTCTTGGTTCAGCGCTGGAAGGCAGGAAATAAACTAAGAATTGGAGATCTCTTTTATCTCAACTTCGGTAAAAAGCTGGCGATGACCTCTTTTGACATGGTATCTTTTTTTTGACTTGTATTTAAAGATAATAACCTTATCCCCTTTCCCTTGTTTTAAAACCTTGCCGACAACCTTGGCTCCCTTAACAAAAGGAGTCCCAATCTCGAGTTTCTTGTTTTTTTCCTGCCTGCCGGCAGGCATGGCCAACAGCAAAACTTCATCAAAAGTAACTTCTGAATCTTCCTTGCCCGCCGTAGCCCCGCCTGCCGGACGGGCAGGTTTAGCGGAGGCGGGTTTCACATCTATTTTTTCTATTTTTATTTTACTGCCCGGAGAAACAATATATTGTTTTCCTCCGGTTTTAATGACTGCTAACATAATTATTTATTTTATATTATTCTACCGGCGGCGGCTCTATTTCCTTAATTTTTATCTTATTCCTACCGTCTGTAATTTTTACCACATCTTTATCTATTTTGCCAAGCTCTCTACCCGCTTTATTATAGGAAGAAACGGTTGTTTCCAAATGACAGCCCAGCTTTTTCATATACTCGCTGTAAGTAAATAAATGCTTACCCAAGCGCTCAACTTCCTTAATGATGGAATAAGCCTGCTCGGAAATCTTCTGATTCCTCATCCCCTGTAAAACTGTCTGTAAATAAGCCAGTAAAGAGGTCGGGGAAACAACCACGACTTTCTTTTTGGCGGCATAATAAATCAGATTGCTTGTTTCTTCGGTAATTGCTCCGACTTTATTTATGAGCAAGTCGTAAAAAACAGCTTCTGACGGAATAAACATAAAAGCGAAGTCCATTGTTTTCTCTTCCGGCTTAACATATTTGGCTGTTTCGTCAATCCGGTTTTTAAGGTCGGCTACAAAAGCTGCTTCGTATCTTTTTCTCTCATTGGCGTCTTTTGACTCCAAAATTCTATTGTAGTTTTCCAAGCTGAATTTTGAATCAATCGGGATAATCTGCTTATTAACGAAAATAACCGCGTCCACCGCCGTGTTATCTTTAAAAGAATACTGCATTTTATAAGAACCGGGAGGTAAAACGTTCTTTAAAACAGTTTCCAAATAATATTCTCCCAGCACCCCTCTCTGCTTGGGATTCTTTAAAACGTCCTGAAGACTCTTAAGCTGGTCGGCGAATCCCACCACCTGCTTGTTGGTTTCGTCCAATCTTGTCAGCTTTTCGGTAACGCTACTGATGATTCTGGCGCTTTGGGCAAACTGATTCTGAATGGTTTTCGAGGATTCGGACAACTTGCTGTCCAAAACCTGATTCATATGGTTCAACTGCTGCATGACCAAAGAATCTTCATTTTTGTTCTTCTTTGTTAATAAAAAAACGATCCACGCCAAGCCTGCAACAATCAGCCCGCCAATTGAAATCAAAAAGATATCGCTCATAGGCATATCTTAACACTATTGAACTAAAATTTCAACAGCCACAAAGACTATATAAATAAAAAGAAGAAAAACTGCCTCTTTTCTGCTTATTTTTTCTCCGGTGTGGATAAAAACGAAAAAGAAAATAGCTGCCAGAAAGAGAAAGATTCTGGCGATAAAATACGGAGAAAAGTTAGTAATTTCAATCGGCGAAATCAAAGCTACAATACCTAAAACAAACAAAGACGTAATAATTACAGCTCCCATAAGATTTCCTAATATCATTTCTGGCTTATGTTTCAAAGCAGCTCTTACGGCAAAATAGGTTTCAGGCAGAGCTGTCCCGGCTCCAATAATCAAAATGCCGATGAAAATAGGAGGCACCTGAAGAACTTCGGCAAAAGAAATGGCTGAATTAATAACTAACTCGGCGCTGACAAGCAGTAAACCAACGCTGATTAAAAATACAAATATATCCTTTAAAAAGCGATTAAAACCGACTGTCTTACTATTGAAAGTTCTTGAAAACCTGTCTTTTTGAACAAACAGCCAAGAAAGATAAACAGTAAAAAACAGAAGAAGGATAATCCCGTCAATCCGAGAAAGCCGGCCGTCTAAAATCAAAATAAGCGGAAGCAAAGCCACAAAAGCGGTATACAAAGAATCCCTTCTGACTATCTTTCTTTCAACCGGTAAACCGCCTAAAAAAATAACAGACAATCCCACAGCTAACGTCAGATTTATAACATTAGCTCCAATAATATTGCCGAGGGAAATCTGCGGAGCGCCATGTAAAGCAGAAGATATGCCGATAAAAAGCTCAGGGAGAGAAGAAACAAAAGCCATTAAAATAAAAGCAACCACGAATTCACTCCATCTTAAATAAAGGGCGATTCTGGAAAGCGCCTGGATAACCCAGGTTCCGGCCCTAACTAAAACAAGGCAAGAGGCAATGAAAATAATTATATTAAGCAAAATCATTATATTTTGTGTCTAGCGATAAAATAATATTTAGCTATCTCAATGAAGATAATATTGGCAAAACCGAGCACACCTAGTATTAACCAATCATTAAACGCCAAAGGAACTGTTCTCAAAAGCGTTTGAAAAGCTGGCAGATAAACGCCTGAAACAAGCATAAAAAATCCAAAGAGCACGGAAACTATTAAAAACTTGTTTGAAAAGGGATTAATGCGCCAGATGTTTTTTCTTAAGCTCTTGCAGGAAAATATATAGAAAAGCGAGTTTATCCCCAAGCCAGCAAAAATCATTGTTCTGACATACTGAATATCATATCCGCTCTTAAACAGCCACCAAAAGAGTCCCAGAAGCAGAAAATCCGTCAGAATGCCGATAATAAAAATTATCACTTTCATTTCCCCGGTAAAAAGCCGCGCTTCCTTGTCTTCCGGTTTTCTCTGTAAAATGTCTTTTTCTTTCTGTTCAAAAGCTAAGGCAAGACCGGGTAAACCATCTGTAATCAAATTAATCCATAAAATCTGAACAACTATTACCGGCAAAGGCCAGCCTAAAATTATACTGGCTCCAATTAAAATTGTTTCAGTAAAAGAACTGGAAAGCAGATAAGTAATAACCTTTCTAATATTGTCTATTATTGCCCTGCCTTCTTCAACGGCTGAGACAATAATATTAAAGTTATCGGTCAGCAAAACTAAATCAGAAACCTCTTTAGCCACATCGGTCCCAGACCCCAAGGCTACTCCAATGTCGGCTTTTTTAAGAGCCGGGGCGTCATTTACCCCGTCCCCGGTCATGGCCACCACCTTGCCTCTCTCCTGCCAAGCGCTGATGATTCTTAACTTGTGCCTTGGCTCTACCCTGGCGTAAATTTCAATATCTTTAACCTTTTCCTGAAACTCTTTTTCTGACATTTTATCTAAATCCTGCCCTTCAAGAACATTTTCTTTTCCAATTTTCAACCCAAGCTCTTTGCCCACAGCTTTAGCTGTCAATAAATGATCTCCGGTAACGATAATCGGCCTCATCCCGGCTTTTTGGCAGATGTTTATGGCTGTTTTTGCTTCCTCTCTCAAAGGATCTTTAAGCCCGATAAAACCAACGAATGTCAGTTCTTTCACTTCTTTCTCTAACTTCTTCTCTCTTTGTTCTGGATTATTAATTTTCTTATAGGCCGCCCCGACTACCCTTAATCCTTTTTTAGCCAGAGCTTCTAATTGATTGTTTAACTCAACAACCATATCGTCAGTAATCTTTTGTTCTTGGCCGTTTTTCTGAACGTTAGAAGAAATACTCAAAAGCTTTTCCGGCGCGCCGGAAACAAATAAAACCTGCTCGGCCCCATGAATCATCGGACCTCTGATTAAAGAAAGAATGCTCTTTTCTATTAAAGATTCCTTATAAAAGAGAGGATCTGCTTGAAAAAGAGTGGCAATAAATTTGTTTTGAGAATTAAAAGGAATTTCCTCAACCTTGCTGTAAGCCCTTTCTAAATCATATTTTTTAAGACCCACCTCCGCTCCGGCCGTCAATAAAGCCTTGTCGGTCGCTCTCCCTTTTATACTCCAAAGAGGATAGATGTCTTGGGGATTCTCAACAAAGGCTTCATTAGATAAAGCAAGAATCTTCATCAGAAGAATTTGGTCTTCATCAAAATTCTGCCTGAAAAAATCCCGCCAATCAACTTCTCTTTCACCAATAATATCACAGCTTAAAGTGATTGTTTCAACTGCTTCCATATTTCCTTCGGTCAAGGTTAATGTCTTATCAGTCGCTATAATGGAAGTTGATCCCAGTGTTTCAGCCGCCACCAGTTGGCGAACCAGCCCTTTTCTTTTTAAAATTCTCTGCATACCTAAAGCTAAAATAACAGTCATAGCCACGGGCAATCCTTCTGGAACAGCCGCTACTGCCACAGCGACCGAAATCATAAACATTTCAAGCACTTCTTTTTGGTTCAAAACGCCTCCAATAAAAATCAAAAATGCCATTAACCCGACAAACAAACCAACTATCTTGCTAAATTTAGCCAATTTCTTTTGCAAAGGTGTTTTCTCTTCAGGAGTTTCCTTGACCAAAGAAGCAATTCTCCCTATTTCGGTGTTCTGGCCCGTTGAAACAACCACCGCCTGCCCTTTACCTTCTTCCACAATACAACCCATATAAACCATATTATCTCTGTCAGCTATAGAGACATCGGCTGATAAAGTTTCCGGTGTTTTGGAAGATGAAAGCCACTCTCCTGTTAAAGGAGCTTCGTTAACCTTGAGATTGTTGGCGCTGATCACCCTGGCATCAGCTGAAATTTTACTGCCGGCTGTTAAAGTTATGATATCTCCAGGCACTAGATCTGCTGAATCCACATTTACTTCATTCCCCCCCCTAATAACTCTGGCCTGGATAGTAACTATTTTTTTCAGGGCTTTTAAAGACTGGCTGGCTTTGTTCTCTTGAAAAAACCCGACAATCGTATTTAAAACAACCGCTCCTAAAATAACAATGGAATCGGCCCACTCCCTTAGAAACAGAGTAATAAGAGAAGCTATTATTAAAATATATATTAAGGGACTTCTAAATTGGTTAAAAAAGGTTCTTAGTTTTGACAATGTTTTTTCTTTAGGCAAAACATTCTGACCGAATTGCTTCTGTCTTACGATAACTTCTGCTTCGCTTAATCCTTTGTCAATATCAACTCCCAGGCGCGAAGCGACTTCTTCAAACGAAAAAAGATGCCAATTATCAATCATTATTCTATTTTACAATAAAAAAAGCTTCAATGAAACACTAAAGCTAAAATCTGCGGCCCCACCGGCCTGCCTGCCGGCAGGCAGGGACTCGAACATTGAAATAAATTTAAGTCAGCGCCCTCATCGGGAATCGAACCCGAGTTTTCAGGATGAGAACCTGATATCCTAGGCCACTAGATGATGAGGGCATAGCGAAGAGAGTCCTACTCTCTTCTTCCGTCTCGCTCCGCCCGTGGCGGAGCTCGGCAGCCGATAGGGCCAGAGAGCAGGAGGAGGTGATGACTTATTATTCTTTAAACAACATTCGAATAATCGCGCGGTGGTCCTTCCCCTGTTTAATTTCTCTTATGAGAAATAAATTAAACTCCTTCATCTTATTGTCGTCCAACCCGAGCGCTTTGCCATGAATCATATGCTGTTCTGATTTCTTCCCATACTTCTTCATCTGAAGAGCCAGCTTATTCTTCTCTTTGGGATCGGTTGCGTCCTGCTCTTTCTTCCACGCCATGCGAAAATTCCACACGGCATAAACCTGATCTCTATACCAACCTTTCATCTTCCCTGTCAAGCCATTCGGCGAAATTATCATAATTGATCACCTCTTTTCTTATGAGTCATCACCTCCTTTTTAAGTAAAAAGAAGTACTGTGTGGTTTAGTTTAATATAAAAAAACACTTTTGTCAAAATAAAAAAATGGCTGCACAAGTTTAATGTGCAGCCTAAAAGGTTTAACTATCATGATTCTGACTATTAGTCAATCCTCCTTGGTATTCCCTTAAGGCCGAGGAAATTTCAACCAGATTTAATCCGAGGATTTCCCCGACCGCCACGGCCGATAAAGCGGCATAAACATGCTCTTTGCCAAAAAGCCCTTCCAGCCAAACCGGCACAATGCTTCCCTGAAAATTTATTTTAAAGTTTGTCCCGGAAGCGGGCGAACGCAACAAAACAATGTCAGTCGCTCTAAGATCGGCTCTAACAGCTAAACCAAAAGTCAAAACTCGAGCTTTTGAAACATTTTTAAGGTTTCTTATTGCTTCATCGTCAAAATTCAAAATCAAATTGGCTCTCTCCGGCAAAGCTTCGGCCAGCTTCTTAATATTTGAAACCTCTTTTTCCTCGGCTGAAAAGAATTCTTTTTCTTGATGATACTGGCCGACATGAGTGGCAACTAAAACGGCTTTCCTAGATTTTTTAATTAAAAAACTGAAATCTTCTTCCAGGTCAGTTTGAAATATTAAAACGTCTTTGTTAATTTTAAAAGACGAGGCTAAAACCTGTTTTATGGCCTGAGCCGCTGTTTCTTTTCCTCTGCCGGTAATAATCACTACTTTCGGTCTACGGAGCAGAAATTTAATTTTGTTTAAAAATTTATCGATCATAATCTGGCGGTATTTGGTAATAGTCAATAATATACTTGGCTAATTCCTGAAAAATGGGCACGGCGGAATATTCAGCTGTCTTGGTTGCTGGATTATCAAGTTTAATCAGGATTAAGAATTTCGGACTGAAAGCTGGAGCAAATCCAATAAAACTCTGCCAAGTTTCATCTGAATAGCCTTTTTTATTAATACCCAAAGCAGAATAAGATATTTGGGCAGTTCCTGTTTTTCCAGCCACATAATAGCCAGGGATTCTAGCTGCTTTTCCAAAGCCGTTTTCAACCACGCTGACCAGCATAGCCGCAACCTTGGAGGCTGTTTTTTGAGAAATTATATTGGAGCTGATTTCAGGCACGGTTTCAACAAGATAAGGCCTGACTAACTTGCCTCCGTTGGCAATGGCTGAAAAAGCGCGAACCAACTGAATGGGAGTCATTTCAATCCCCTGGCCGAAACTGGCGGTAGCAAAGTTGACTTCGTACCCCTTTTTAAGCTCTGCGTTCTGGGAAGAAATTTCTTCAGGCAGATCAATCCCGGTCTTCTCAAAAAGACCGAACTTCTCAACATATTCCAAAAACTTTTTATTCCCTAATTGTTCTTCGGCAAAAACAGCTCCGGTGTTAATCGACTTCTCAAGAACTTCGGTCATAGTAATATCTCCCGGATAAACTCTTTGCTCATAGTTATAAATGGGCCAACCGCTGATTTCAATGATTCCCGGGTCTTGATAGGTTGTTTCCGGAGTAATTTTTCCCTGGTCAATGGCCGCAGCCATTGTTATGGGCTTAAAGACAGAGCCTGGTTCAAAGATTTTTTGAGTAGCGTCGGTCTGAAAAATGCCAAAGTCAGTTATCTTAGAATATTCTTCCGGGTCAAATTCCGGTAAATTGGCCAAAGCCAGCATTTTTCCGGAACTGGGATCCATAACAATAATTGTGCCGGTTTTCACTCCCAGGGTTTCTTTCGCTTTTTTCAAAAGCTTCTCGGCGAAATACTGAATATTGTAATCAATAGTTAAAATAAGGTCGGTTCCCATATTGTCTATTTTGCTTGTCCCCGGGAAAAAATATCCCAAAGGCCCCTTTTCTCCCACCGCAAATTCCTCTTTCCCCTGTAAAATGCCGTCCCAATATTCTTCCACCCCGTATTGTCCTTGACCGTCCTGATTAACAAAGCCGAGTAAATGAGAAGCAAAATCATCATACGGATATTCTCTAATTTTTTCTTGGCCGAAATGAACGCCCACAAGCTGCATATCTTTAAGTGCCGCAACATCCTCTTCGTTTAATTTACTTTTAATTAACTCATAAAGGCTGTTTTTATCCAGTTTTTCCAACAAAGAGTTTTTATCTACATTAAGGTTGTCGCTTAATACTTGGGCAACTTTTTCTTTTTCTTCCGGCCCTATTTCGGCCGGAGAAATATAAACAAAGACGTATTCCCTATTGGTGGCCACGGGCAAAGAATGGTTTTGCAAAAAAATCTCCCCCCTGTCTCCAAAAGAGCTTTTAAAATACTTTTGCTGCCCCCTGGCCAAGGCGGCATACAAATCGTGTTCAATAATCTGTAAAAAAACCAAGCGGCCCACTATGGCCGCAGCAAATAAAAAGATTAAACAAAGCGTCGTATTAATTCTCCAGTTTTTCACCCCGTTAGAAGTCTGTCTTATATAATACAAAACTAATTTTAGAACAGACTTCGATTATGGCTTATACCCTGTTATTGCCCTGCAGAAAAAATTTGAATTAAATTTTTTCTGCTAAGACTTCTAACGGGGTTCATTACTTCATTTTGCCGCTACCGCCCCTTCCAGCATTTCAATATAGTGAACCTTGCCCACATCCTGATAATTCAAACTTGCCAATAATGCTTCGAGGCTGTTGAGCGAGCTTATATTAGAAAAATTAATTTCCAGGCCCTTGCTTTCATTAATAAGCTGGGCCATTTTCCTCTCATAATTTGAAACGGCAAAACTCGCCCTGGTCATTTCGCTTATCTGGAAGATATAAAAGACCAGCAAAAAGCAAACAACCGACAAAGTTAAAATCCAAACCGTTTTCAGGCTTAATTTCCATCTTAAAACAATCGGACGAACGATTGAAGAACTTAATGATAAGGCGTAGTTCACCCCGTTAGAAGTCTGTCTTATTATAGTTAATGACTAATTTCAGACAGTCCTTTGTTATTAGTTATACTCCCGTTATTGCCTTGCAGAAAAAATTTAAATTATTTTTTTCTGACTAAGACCTCTAACGGGGTTCATATTTTTACGGCAACTCTTAATTTAGCTGACCTGCTTTTAGGGTTAATTTTAATCTCTTGATTAGTTGGTATTATTGGTTTTTTCGTTAGTATTTTTAGACCTTCGCTTCCTTCGGAAGCTCGGTTTTTAAAGAAGTTTTTGACGATTCTGTCTTCTAAAGAATGGAAAGAAATCACTACCAGTCGCCCGCCGGTTTCCAAAAGCGACAAAGCTTGAGGAAGAACTTTCTCAATATTATCCAGTTCTCCATTAACGGCAATTCTTAAGGCTTGAAAGGTTCTGGTGGCCGGATGAATCCTTCTTCTTAAATAAGCTCGGGGCACGGCTTCTTTGACCGCTTCAACTAATTGCAAAGTATTCTCAATCGGCTTGCTTTTTCTTTTTTCAACGATTTTTTCAGCTATCTCTTTTGAAAATTCTTCTTCTCCGTACTCTCTTAAGATTTTCTCGATTTCAAATTTTGAAAAATAATTAACTATTTTCTCGGCCGTCAGCTGATTGGCTAAGCTATACCTCATATCCAGGGGCTCTTTTTTCTGCAGGGAGAATCCCCTTCCCGACGAAGCCAAATGCCACGAGGACATTCCAAGGTCAAACAAGATTCCTCTAATGTTACTAATTCTGTTTTTTCTGACAATCTCGCTTAAATCAGCAAAGTTCGCGCAAACAGGAATTAAGTTAGGATTTTTATTAACAGAGTCAATCATTTCTTGACTCCAGTCAATCCCCAGAACTTTTCCTTTAGGAGCCGTCTTTTCTAAAATTGCCAAAGAATGGCCTCCATTGCCTATTGTCGCGTCAATAAAATTCTCGTTCGGCTTGGGATCAAGATATTGTATAACTTCTTTTTTAAGAACTGGGATGTGCATAATTTAAATTCCTAATTGCTGGGCCATTTCGCCGACTGTTTTTTCCATTTTGCCCTGATACTCTTTCCACCTTGTCTCATCCCAAATTTCTATTTTATTGGAAAGGCCGATAACAATCACATTCTTTTTTAAAAAGGAGTACTCTTTCAAACGGTCCGGAATTAAAATCCGGCCCAACTTATCAATTTCAACATCAACCGCGCCTGAAAGCATAATTCTTATAAATCCCCTGGCATCTAATTTGCCAGATGGTAAGCTTTCCAGCTTTCCTGCCAGAATGTCCCATTCCTTTAAGGGATAAATAACCAAACAATTGTCGAGCCCTCTGGTAAGGACAGCTTTCTTTCCCAGCTCTAGTCTAAACTTAGCTGGAATGGCTAATCTTTTTTTATCGTCTATTAAATATGGATATTCTCCTTTAAACATAGTTATCCCCAATTTCGCTTACTTATCCCCATAGTTTTCCACAATTATCCACTACAGTTCCATTATCGCCCACTCATCAAACTTCGTCAACCTTTAGAATATCCCTTAAAACCCCTTAAACTACTGGAGTTTTGCACTTTTTATCCACAGATAGATTAATTTCTATAGAAAAAGCCGGCTTCTTTGAGTGAGAAGACGGCTTCTTAGAACGATGCTTGGGTTTTATTTTTTTAGGAAATCAGGGATCATGTTCGGGTTAATTTCCCGAGACACATTTATACTGATCTCTCTACCAACCCAGTGAGCTGATAAAAGAAAGTAATATGTCGGATCTTCTTTATGATCAATCCTAACATAGACAGGATTGAACAAGTGAGCGGGAGGTCCTGGTCGCCAAATCCGAAGTGGTAGGTGATTTTTTTGCCCGAAATAAAAGGTTTCTTTTTCGCCTTTTCGAGCAAATCTCACTCTTGCGGAATCATTTTTCCTGAGACGTTTAGCGAAAAGGATTTGAGCCCAGCAAACTCGACTAAAGATTTTTGCCGGGATTGTTATTGAGGCAGTATTCGCCTTCCCGTTTTCCTTGGGTTGTAAAGAAATAATAGTGCTATCTCTTTGTCCCTGCGGCCGCACATCGACCACGCCAGGAAGTTTAGGGAAACCAAACATTATCTCATTCTCTGTAGTAGACCTGTTAGGAATTTCCAATTCAATATTCGCCCTTAAATATCTATCCACCCCCGTCCAAAATTTCCGAATTTCCTCTTGAGCTTCCACTTTTTTTCTCTCCTTATAAAATGAAATGAGCTTAATTTTACTCTATTAAGCTTATAACATATAGAATAATAATTGTCAAGAAAAATTATTCTATTTTTAAAGCTTGCTCTGTGTAAACGCTGGCGGGATTCCATAAAAGCCAGCCCGATGACCCGGCGTCTTCTGCCGCCTGAATCTGATCTCTTACTTTGTCAGCTGTATAATAAATTCCTCTTTTCGTATCAAAAGCTAAATTAAAGTCTTGCAGCCAGGGCCGAACACGCGCCTGATAATTATAAAAAGAAAGATAATCCACAGCCGAAAACACGGAACGTAAAACCACCTGGTAAGGATTATTTGAAACAATTGTTGTGGTGCTTTGAGATTCATACGGAAGATTTAAAGCGGGCAGCCCCCTTTTTAAATCTTCATCGGCCTTAAACCCATTATAAAAATGGCTGGGATAAACCATAAAAGAAATATAATCAAACACTTCTCCCACATCAACCAAGCGCTGGCCTATTTCAAACGCCTGATATTGAGTTGCCACGTACCCAAAAATATCCGCTGAAAGAATAATTGAGGGCTTATACTGACGCAAATCTTCCGCTGTTTTTGAAAAGAACTCCTTAATAACCTGGTACTTCTCTTTTTCTTTGTCATAAAAAGGATAGCTGACAACCTCTAAATCACCGTCTGAAGGAAATCTCACGTAATCAAACTGAATCTCGTCAAACCCGAAATCAATCGCTTTTTTCGAGAAATCAAGAATGTACTGTTGAACTTCTTGGCTTGAGGGATCCAGCCAGGCAGCTCCGCCCGAATCATACCAGATATTATCAGAAGAAGTGGTAATCATATCTTTCAAATAAAGTTCCGGATTTTTCTCTTTTAAAGATGAATCTCTGAAAGCGGATATTCTGGCGATAACCCAAATATCTTTTTGATGGAGCTCGTTAATAAAGCTTTTAAGGGAATTGGGCAGGTTGGGACCGGCGGCTTCTTTAACATCAATAACCACTCCGTTTAATTCCGTGTTTTCTATCAGTTTTTGTATATTCTGGCGAAAAGCAGAATTGGCCATAAATTCGTTCAAGTAAACCGCTTTAATATTAGAGGATTTTTCCTTGGCGTTTTTTATGGCTTCTGTTTCTGTTAAGGGCTCCGGTTCCTGAACTGTTTCTTTAACCTCTTCTACTAATGGTTCATTTTGTTCAAAAACCTCAATCACAGGATTTTCTTCTGTTTCAACTGGGAATATTTTCCACGAATTTAAAATAAAAAATCCCCCGGCAGAAAAAACAAGGAGAAGAATAACTAAAACAATCAGCACTTTCATGCTTCAAGCGCTCTTAATTTTTAATTTAAAGGTTTGGGAATCAACTTCAACAATATCCCCTCTTTTCAGTTCATTAGACAAGAGAGCTGAAGCTAAAACATTTTCCACCTTATCTTGGATGACTCTCTTCATGGCTCTGGCCCCAAAAGTCGGATCATACCCTAATTCAACTATTTTTTCTTTCAAAGCTAAAGTAATAGTAAAATCAATCCCCTTTTCTTTGAGATTTTTTTGCATAGAACGAAACATCAATTCGGCAATATCCAAAAGATTCTCTTTACTCAAAGGACTAAAAACAACCACCGCGTCAAACCGGTTGATGAATTCCGGACGGAAAATGCCTTTTTCAAAAATATAGTCAATTAATTTCTGTTTGACTAAAGACCATTCAGTCTTGTTCTTTAAGGATTCCAAAATTATCTGGTAGCCGGCGTTTGACGTTGAAATGATGATGGAATTTTTAAAATCAACTTTTCTGCCAAGACCATCCATTAAAAACCCTTCATCCAAAACCTGTAAAAATAAGTTTAAGATATTAGGATGAGCTTTTTCAATTTCATCCAAAAGAATCAAGGAAAACGGGTTTTCTCTAGCGGCCGTGGTCAAAAGACCGTCTTCTCCTCCTCCCCCTATAATCCTTGGGATATCAGAGACGTCCTGGAACTCTGACATATCCAATCTGATCATTCTTGATTCAGCGCCAAAATATATCTGAGCTAAAGCTTTTGATGTCTCTGTTTTACCTACTCCGGTCGGTCCTAAAAATAAGAACGTTCCCATCGGCCCTTTCCTAACGGTAACTTCAGCCCTAGCCCTTCTTAAAGAGGTTGCCACTTCTCTAACCGCTTCCGCTTGGTTGATGATTCTTTGATGAATAAGCTCCTCTAAATTCAATAAAACTTCCTTTTCTTTTGATTCTATTTCACCTACCGGCACTTGGGTTTTTTCGGTGATAATCTTAGCTATGTGCCTTGGCATGAGCGCTCTGTCTTTAGTTGACCGTTTAACATAAATCATGACTTCATCCAAAAGATCAAGCGCCTTTTTAGGAAAAGGCAAAGAAGCCATAAAACGCCTGGTCAAAGAAATTATTTCTCTCAAGGATTGGTAAGTGATGAAAATTTTGTATTGCTGTTCCAAGACCAAAGCCAGGTTTTCCAAGATAAGCATAACCTCTCCCTCGGGAATTTCTGCCACCTCTACTTTTTCAAAAAGATTCAAAACAGAAGGATTTTGTTCAATATTGCGATGCAGCCCGACAAAACTGGAAACAGCCACAATTTGGAATTGAGGCAAATGCAAATAAGAAGACATGACCCCGGAAATATCAACCCTGCCCGGTCCCGGTTTTACCCCGACAAAATTATGAAAATCATTAATAACTAAAATAACATTGCCCGCTCCAATGGCCTCTTGAAAAATTTTATCTAAAACAGCCTCCACCTCTTCCATATCCGAAAGTTCGGCCAGTAATCCTGAAAGGTTTAATTCAACAACCCTTTTATAGTTGACGCTGGGCAAAGTCTGGCCTAAAAGAGTTTTTTCAACCGATCCTTGAATAATCGACTTTCTGCCAACCCCGGGATCCCCTACCAGTAAAACATTATTATACTCATTCCTCGCCAAAATTCTTTCAACTTGTTCAATTGATTCTTTATGTCCGATAATCTCCGGGAAACCTTGTTTTTTGGCGATTTCGGTCCAATCAACAGAATACTTATCCAGCGTTAAAGTATAACCGGACGTCCATTCTTTAGCTAAGCTCCCTTTTTTCATTAAATTACGGTATTCCCACCATCTTTTCCTTTCTCTAATCCTTCTTTCAAGCGACTCCAGCCACCATGTTAAATTTTCAACATCTTCAACTCTTAATCTATGCTCAACCAGAATTTTTTGGAAAACAGAATCGCACTCGGCTAACCCGGTTAAAATGTCTCCAATCTCAATTCTCTCGTGGGCTCTTTTTTGAGCTATTTTAAAGGCAGCGACAATAACGTCGTGAAAACCCTGTTTAGAATTTGAAGATGTCAGCGCGTTTTTTAGCTCCTTTTGAAGCTCTTTCATATCAATTAAAAGACGCGAGAAAACAAAATTCAACTTGGGATTACCGGTTAAAACAAAATAAAAAAGGACCAAAGAACTGGCTTCGGCAACTTTGTTTTTTCTTGATAAGTTTTCTGCTTTATCAACCGCTAAAGCCGCATCAAAACTCAAAAATTCAGCTAAATCGCCGTTCTTCGGTATTTTAGGGTGCTTTAACTTTGAATTAAGAAAAGCTGTTTTTAGCCAAAGAACACAGCCAAGCGTTAGAAAAATGACGCTCAACCCTAAAAGAACCGAGTTTGACTGCTGAGAAAAAGCTCCACTCAAAAAACCTATTAAAAATAACAAAACAAAAACAAAAAAGAAACAGAAAAGCGTTTTTCTAATAACTTTTTCTGCCCTAAATAAAGGAGCTTGAGACCATCTTATCGCCTGATAGATTAAAGCTGTTTTAAGATTAAATTCAAGTTTATTCATGTAAGAATTTTAAACCCGAAATAAAAACCGAATAACAAAAGAAACGGCAGCAGCAGCCAGAATAAAACAACAAGGGCTCCGGCCAAAAATACAAAAACTTCGGCAATTAACCCGAAGATGATTAAAACGCTTCTCATAATAGCTCCCAGGGTTCGGGAAATAACATTAAACGTAAAGACCTCAAAATATTTCTTAATATTGAATCCTTTACCGTAAGAATAATGATAGCGCCTCCAAGGAGAAAAAAGAGTCTTCAAAAGCATTGGCACAGACCAGTAATTCAAATTAAACCTAAGATAGTTTTTCCAACCGGCCGAAATGCCTTTTAAAGCATCAAAAAAATGCCATTCTAAATATTGAAGAAAAATATTACGGCCCATTAATTTATTATACACCGAGCTTTTATATAATAAAAGCGAAGGTAAAGATGAAACAATAGTTTCATCGCTTAACAAGAAAATTAGAAGTGGGCACTACAGGATTCGAACCTGTGACCCCTGTCATGTGAAGACAGTGCTCTGCCGCTGAGCTAAGTGCCCGTTTTTTTACATTCTGTAATTAAAATAATATAATCCTATCATTTAAAGTAAGTCTATAAATTCATCAACCGTAAGTCCTGCTTGTTTAAGAATTGACTTTAATGTTTTTGGAGCTAAATCTTTTCTTTTAAAAGGAATGGTCACCCTTAAGTTGGGCTTATCTCGATGACGTAATTGAATATGGCTTCCGGATTGGTGATATTCGTAAAAACGAGCCCGTTTAAGAGCTCGAATGACTAATGAAGACGGTATTCTGGGGAGTTTAGACATAAAATATAAAACTAGACATAAACCCCAACTTTTTCCCGTTTGACATCTGCTGACTTCCGCAACATTTTATCTTTTAATAATGCTTCAATATAACAACGAATAGCGTCTTTAGCCATTTCGCGAGCTTCCCTTAAATTATTTCCTTCGGTAACCAAACCGGGAAGTTTGGGCACGATAACAGTATAACCTGCTCCATTGGGCTCAAAAACAGCTTCGTATTGATAGATTTTCTCTTTATGTTTTCTCATATTCTTATTTTACCAAAATTACATAGGGCGTCAAGCGACCATTCAAATTGTCTTTCTAAAGCAACCCACTCCACAAAAGTGGAGTGGATGCAAAAATCAACTAAACGAGGCCCTCGTCTATCTTTAATAACGATATAAAAAGAATTTCTTATCCTTTAAGCTTCCTGTGCAAATCCCGCAGAACCTCAGTAGCTATTTCCTTACCTCCCAGCCCAAATGCCAGGCCGGCTGAAATGACTATCACTGCCACCAAACCGGTAAACAAAGTCTGGATTAAGGTGGGCGTCACTCTTAATTGGAGTAAAATAGCCAAAATGGCGAAAATCCAAATTGACCACCTGATAATGACTCCAACAATATGCCCGTAGTTGACGTTGGTTGATTCAACGGTTGCTCTAACAACCTTTTCCAGAATATCAGAGATAACGACAGCCACCACAAAAATAAAGGAAGCCACGACAACGTTAGGAAGATATCCTAAAACGCTCTTCAAAAATCCAGCAAAGTCATCCAGACCCAAAATCTTAACAGCGGCCACTAAAAAGACAATGACCAGCGTCCATTTGATAATGACTCCAATAAAGCTGGCTGCATCAACTTTGAATTCAGCCATAGCTAAAGCTTGCTTCCAAATGCCTCTTTCAAAAATCCTATTGAACCTTATCTTTTTCAGCAGTTCCGTAACGAGACGGGCAACGCCGACTGAAAAGAACCAACCGATGATAAGAATAATAAATGCTCCAATCAGAGCTGGCATAAATTCAATAAAACCTTGCCAAAGACCTTGTAAGGCGTCGATAGTAACAGAATACCAATCTAAAACCATAGTATTTTTTAGTTATTGAACATTGAAATTCGACCTTTAGAGATTATTGTATTATACAGGGTATTAGACAAGGTAAAAAGCGTCTACCTGTGGATAACTCAAACAGCTTCCAAACGCTTTTTAATTTTCTCCGCGTATTCCTCTTTCTCCCCTTCCTTATACAAATCTTTCTTTTGAACCCACCAATTTTTGTCAGCCCGAAATTCTATGCTATCATTCTTGTCTCTTGGAATAATATGAAAATGAGCGTGGAAAACTCCCTGACCGGCAATTTCTCCATTAAACATTTCTATTTTATATCCCGCACTTCCAGTTGATTTAACCACGGCCTTTGTTACTTTCTGCACTGCGCTTATTAAGGCCTGAAGTTTTAGTTTTGGAATATCCAAAAAGGCTTCGTAATGAGTTTTCGGTATTACTAAAGTATGGCCTTTAACAGCCGGCATAATGTCTAAAAAGGCGAAACTGTGTTCGTCTTCATACACTTTAGCTGATGGAACTTCTCCTTTTACTATTTTACAAAATATACAATCAGACATTTTGTTTGGCTAATTTAAAAATATCATAATATTCTAGAAAATTCAAGATAAATAAAAGCGGGCATCCTTATAAAAAGATGCCCACTTAGTTTTTTCCTGACAAATGTCAATTAACCAGTACATTAATCAGGCACTTCATCAAATAAAGCCATATGGAAGATTTTTATCTCTTCTTTTATGTCTTTAATCTTAATGGGTAGTGTCTCCAACTCTGCTTCGGACTTTTCCAGTTTCTCGGTTAAAGAAACAAGTTGACTATAATAATCCATCCACTTTGTAAGATATTTTCCATCCTTTATGCTTTGTGTAGCTATAATAAAACTATCTATCCTTGGACTGGATTTAGGATATCTACTTTTGAAGCTAATCGCTTTCTCGATAGCAATCTTATGATTGGATTCTGAAGATATAGACTGCCAACCGAGAAAAAAAAGCACAAGAATAAAAAAAGAAAACAGCGCGTTGATCGTCCAATAACCAGGTCGACTAATTATCGAAAACATCAGACTTAAGATAAAAGTTCCACAAACGACCAAAAAAATTGAACAAAGAACCACAGCATGTTTATAACTCATCCATCCTACCCAAATTTGAAAATCTTTAAATGTGCTCATTAAGAATACCTCCTTTTTTAATATTGTTTAAACTACCACAACTCATAAAAAAAACAAGACCTATTAGTAATGTGCATATACTTTTCGCACCTTTCTGGTAATCAAGAGAGGTATAAAACTATATCCAAAAGTTGCGGTCAAAACCTGGTTTTGACCAACTTCACAAAAACTATGGTGAGCTATTCTTAAATTAGCTCGGACGATTTTCGCCGCGTTCGTCGATGAACTAAAGTTCATCTTTACACTTCGTTAACACTCGTGTCTTTGACAATTTTCCCGATTTCATTGAAATCGAGGATCCTCGACTCCGATTTTATCGAGAGTCCTCGACAGGGTCGGGACAAAGTCGGGACAAGTTTTTCTTCGGCGGCAAATTCCCAAAAACAAAAATCAACTTGTTTTTGAGTTGATTTACAGAAAGAATTTATTTCCCTTTCAGAAACTGCTAATTTCTTAGTAATCTCTGAAAGGGAGGAAGGTGGTTGAACTTTACAGCCCAACCAACCTCCCCTTATTTGTGGCTTCTAGTTAACCCTACTGACCAAGGTTAAATGATAGCCGATTTTTTCGACCGTCTCACGGTCGAGAACGACACCCTCCGGCTGCCGTTGGCGGAGAACAAACTGGATCGCCCTGTCACCCCGCCGCATGAAGACCGCCAGTCTCTGCATCGGTACTTTTATACCGAGCAGAGAGCTCAACGCCTCTGCGGTTCCATCGTGCCCGACAGCGGACACGAAGTTTCCGCCGGCACAAAGCTCTTTCGCAGTATTCGATTGGATTGGCTTGATCTCGAATACCGCAGTGTCCCCATGCGGAATCGGCACAACCTGTGCCGACAGAATATAAAGGCGAAGCTTGTACTGCGCGATAACCCACCGGGCCAAGATTTTCCCAGCCCGTTCCGCCTTCTCATCAGCGTCTGAACAACCCCATGGGTCAAACGACTTCACCCAGGTCTCCGGGTCGGGCATTCCTGTTTCCCCGACCGAGTGATTGCAGTCAAGCTGATGTGTTAGCCCTCTCCAAGCCTGGAGAGAATCCTCCGCTCCCGTCACCTGATTTCTCAATTCAAGGAACCAATCGGGGAGATTCCGATTATCCATGAGGTAGTTCATCTCCTCACTGGTGGGTGGGGAGAAACCTTTATCGATCGGCTCCAGGGTATGGGTTGCCTTCTGCTCTTGGTCCGACCTGACGACCCTGATGTGCAGGTCGTCCCGGGACGACAAGACTACAGTGACCTTATTCCTTTTAGCCATTTTTTCCTCCTTTGCGCTCCGGCTAAAAAGCGCAATCCATCCGCAACCGTTTCTCTCCCTTACGGTAAGAGTGTCTTTTTATGAATTTCTCCATAGCGGCGAGATATTGCCCTTTTATAAAGAACGACATTTCGCCACCATGGAAAGTTTTCTTAAGGAACTTATTTCATATTTATATGATAGAATACTATTTCAAATTTGTCAAGGGCAACAAAAAAATAGAGTTTCCTTTCCTATTTATAATGTATGAAAAATTTTCTTTTAAAAATGTGGTTCGAGACGACCCCGGATCAAATTGCTTCGCAATTTTAACGGGGCAGGTATTTTTCCGGTTCTTTGGCAATTTTTGAAGAACGCGGCGAGGCGAAAAAACGGGCAAATACACTAATGTGGACCCTACCAGATTCGGACTGGTAACCTCCTCATTGCAAATGAGGCGCTCTACCATTGAGCTAAGGGCCCACCAAAGTCATTTCGGCGATGAATCTAAAGATTCATCTTCACCTTCGCCCCGCAGAGCGGGGCTCGGTAAATGAGGCGCTCTACCATTAAGCTAAGGGCCCACCAAAGTCATTTCGGCGATGAATCTAAAGATTCATCTTCACCTTCGTCCCGCTTCGCAGGACTCGGTAATTGAGCTACAGGCCCGCCTAATTTTTGCCGCCTATAAGTTATTTATTACCACAAATAAGAAGCAAAAGTTTGGCGGGCAGGCCCTTGTTATTTCTATTCTTCTTTAGCCGGTTGAGATTCGGGCTCTGTTTCAGTTTTTTTCTCTTCAATCACCTGCTTTTCTTGAGAAGGCGCGGCTTCAGGCGCTTTTTCTTCTGCCTTTGGCTCATTTTTTGACTTTTTGTGCACAGAAATTTTAGGTTTCTGCAAAACTCCTTCTCTCACCAGCATATTGTGAACAGTGGCCGAGGGCTGAGCTCCCTTGCTTATCCAGTATTGAGCTCTTTCTTTCTTCAAAATCTTCTCTTTTGTCTTTGGATTGTAAAAACCGACCTGCTCCACAAAACGGCCACCTTTGGGTGGATTTTGTTTTTCGGTTACAACGATTTTATAGGAAGGCTGATTTTTTTTACCGACTCGTAATAATCTAATTACTAACATATGGCTATTATACACCTACCAATTTTTAATTTCAAGGGCGTTTTTAGCAGCCGCTGACTCCCCTTCTTGCTTGGAAGAACCCTCTCCCTCTCCTATCAGTTCATTTTTCAAAAAGACGCCGATGATAAAACTTTTAGCGTGATCCGGCCCCCATTCCTTTAAAACTTTATAGTTCGGGGTAATGCCGACTCTTTCCTGGGACTGCTCTTGAAAAAGCGATTTTGAATCCCTAAAAAGACGCTGTTCAATAATTTGAGCCAATTCCCCTATTAAATACTTTTTAATGAATTTTTCGCAAGCAGTATATCCTAAATCAAGATATAAAGAACCCACGAAAGATTCAAACGTATTGGCTAAAATGTATTGACGCGCCTTGCCAAGCTCTTTTGCCTCTCCCTTGCTTAATAAAAGAAAACTATTGAAATCAAGCTCCCCGGCGATCTTTGAAAGCATTTTGGCGTTAACCAGGGCCGCCCGCCAGCTGGTTAATTCTCCCTCTGACTTTTTTGGATATTTTTTAAACAGATACTCTGTAACAACCAACTCCAATACCGCATCTCCCAAAAACTCCAGTCGCTCATTGTGGTAAAGATGGAAATTAGGATTTTCGTTTAAAAAAGAGCGGTGCAAAAAAGCCTGAACCAACAAATCTTTATTTTTAAAATTGACCTTCAGTTTTTTCTCGAGTTTTTGAAAATCTTGCATTGGGTTAAAAATAATAAATTATCTTTTCCACCTTCGTTTCCGTAAACGGAAACTCGGTAATTAAATTAAAATTTAAATTGATTAGATTATTTTTTTTCCTCTATCTCTTTATATACCGTACCTAAAACTCCATTGATAAACTTTCCCGAACTTTCCCCGCCAAATGTTTTAGCCAGCTCAATCGCCTCGTTAATCGCCACTTTCGGAGGCACTTCTTCTTTATTAGCGTACAACAGCTCATACAAACCCATCCTTAAAACATTTCTATCAACTATGGTAATTTGGTCAATCGGCCACTCTGGAGCCGCTTTCTCAATTATTTTATCTATTTTAGAAAGACGGTCCCTTACTCCTTTGATCAGCTGCCAGACAAAAGTTGTATCCTCTAAACCAGGCCCGTATTCTCTAATGTTTTTTTCAACGATTTTATCCAACCCGTCCTCCTTTTTACCGGAAAAATCCCATTCATAAAGGGACTGCATGGCTATTGAACGTGAAAGATGTCTTGATGCCATGGTTATCTTTTACTTAACTCTTCCATACTTAAAGGACCTTCCTTTTTACCCTCTTTCTTGTCTGCTGCTTCTTTTGCCTTAAGCTCTTTTTCCTTCTCTTTTCTTTCTTTCTTGTTAAGTTTTTTTAAAACATCAATAACCTCCCTGCCCTTATAAGAACCGCAATTGGCACAGGCAATATGGGGCAAAACTGATTTGCCGCACTTAGAACACAAAGCTAAAGTCGGCTCTTCTATATAAAGATGAGCCCTTCTTTTATTCCTTCTTGATTTTGTGTGACGCTGTTTTGGAACAGCCATACAATATTTAACTTAACAGAAATTCAATTATTAATCAAGTCAGATGAAAGCTTTTTCTGTGGATTTCGGAAATACCGTACTTTTTCAGCATGCTTTTATGGAAAACCGTCGGATAACCCTTATGTTTTTTTAATCCGTAAACCGGATATTTTTTGTCGTATCTTTGCATTATCCTATCTCTAATGACCTTGGCGATAATTGAAGCGCAGGCAACCGAAAAGACTTTTTCATCCGCTTTGACAATTGATTTTTGCGGAATATCTACCTTCAAAGCTATTTTCCCGTCTAATATCAAATAATCGATTGATGAAGGCCTGACTTTTGCTATTTTTGACTGCAGTTTTTTTATTGCCTTTTCCATGGCCATTTTAGTTGCTTGAAAAATATTAATTCTATCTATCACCTTTTCTGAAACCCGACCAATCCCCCATTCTATATCTTGATGGCAAGTTAAAACGCGATAGAGTTCTTCTCTTTTTTTGGCCGAAAGTTTTTTTGAATCTCTGACTTGATTGAGGTTTGAACTTCCAGATAAATTGAATCCTTTATTTATTGTGACGGCGCAGGCAACCACCGGACCGCAAAGAGGTCCCCGGCCCACTTCGTCCAAACAAGCCACTCTTCTAAATCCTTTTTTCCATAACTTTTTTTCTTCTTTCAAATTCGGCCTCATTGTCTTATTTTAACATATCTTATACAATGATATAATCCGTCAGGACGTTTTAATTTTGGCTCTATAGTCAATGAGCTTCGCTCAATGCAGCAATTCACGCATTTACACGTACATAGCCATTACTCATTATTAGACGGTCTGCCAAAAATAGACCAGCTTTTGGATTATGTAAAAGAATTGGGCATGGAATCAATAGCTTTAACCGACCACGGAGTCTTATACGGGGCTGTTGAATTCTTTAAAAAAGCCAAGGAGAGAGGAATAAAACCGATCATCGGCTCGGAAGTCTATATGGCTTTTGAAGGGATGCAGCAAAAAAGACCCAATATAGATGACAAAAGATCCCATCTTATCCTCCTGGCAAAAAACGAAGAAGGCTATAAAAACCTGGTCAAACTCATTACCAAAGCCCACCTTGAAGGTTTTTATTATAAACCCAGGATAGACGAAGAAACACTAAGGAATCATTCAAACGGATTAATCGGCCTTTCAGCCTGCTTACATGGAAAAATTCCTCAACTGATCCTGGCAAAAAATATAAAAGGGGCAGAAATACTAGCCCTTAAATACCAGGAAATTTTCGGTCAAGGTAACTTCTATTTAGAATTACAGGACCACCCGAACATACCTGAACAAAAAAAGATCAACGAAGAATTACTTATAATTTCAAAAAAAACCGGAATTCCTTTAGTCGCTAGCAACGACGTTCATTATCTGAAATCAGAAGACGCAGAAGCACAAGATATTTTAATGTTGATAAATACCGGAGCCGATCGCAATGATCCGGAAAGATTAAGCATGAAAGAAAACGACTTATCTCTAAAAACAGCTGAACAAATGATTGAATGCTTTAAAGACGTTCCCCAAGCCATACAAAACACTCAAAAAATAGCTGATGCTTGCAACTTCCAATTTATTCTAGGCGAAAC
This sequence comes from Candidatus Nealsoniibacteriota bacterium, assembly GCA_030700195.1. Classification (GTDB taxonomy): domain Bacteria; phylum Patescibacteriota; class Minisyncoccia; order Minisyncoccales; family MHMH01; genus JAUYKD01. The sequence goes on from JAUYKD010000047.1 coordinate 30,384, forward strand.
AAGCCTGCCTTATTTTCCTTTACCCAAAGACAAAACAGCTGACGATTACTTAAAAGAGCTTTGTTTTGAACGCCTGGAAAAACGCTACCCGAAACCGGAGAAAGAAGTTCTTGAAAGATTGGAGTACGAGCTTTCAATAATCAAGCAAACCGGCTTTGCTCCCTACTTCCTTATTGTCCAGGACTTCGTCAACTGGGCAAAAAACAATCGGATTGTCGTGGGTCCCGGCAGAGGGTCAGCGGCCGGTTCTTTGGTTTCATACTGTTTAAGAATCACCAACGTTGACCCGCTAAAGTATAAGTTATTATTTGAGCGGTTTTTGAACCCGGAAAGAATCAGCCTGCCCGACATTGACCTTGATTTTGCCGACAGAAGAAGGGACGAGGTTATCAGATATGTTGAGGAAAAATACGGAAAAGAACGCGTGGCTCAAATAATTACCTTCGGTACCATGGCCGCCAGAGCCGCTATCAGAGACGTTGGCCGGGCTCTGGGATATAATTACGGCCTCTGCGATCAGACCGCCAAAATGATTCCTTTTTCCTTCACGCTTAATGAAGCCATGACAAAAGTCAAAGAATTCAGGAACGCTTACCAAAGCGACGAACAGATAAAAAGATTAATTGACATAGCTAAAAAACTTGAGGGCGTGGCCCGCCACGCTTCAACCCATGCCTGCGGAGTGGTTATTTCCAAAGACCCCTTGGAAAACATCGTGCCTTTACAGCACCCGACCCAAAACGAGCAAAGCATTGTCACCCAGTATGAAATGCATTCTATTGAAGACTTAGGCCTTTTGAAAATGGACTTTTTAGGACTTAAAAACCTAACCATTATTGAAGATACTTTAGCCAGAATATACGCTGTGCATAATAAATCAATTGATATTGAAAATTTGCCGACAGAAGATGAAAAAACCTATAAGCTTTTGAAAGAAGCCAATACCGTAGGCGTTTTTCAGCTGGAATCGGATGGGATGAGAAGATATCTAAAACAGTTAAAGCCAACAGAGTTTGAAGACATTATTGCCATAGTGGCTCTATACCGACCCGGCCCCATGCAGCTGATTCCGGACTATATCGCCAGAAAACATAAACAAAAGGAAATTGAATACCTGCACCCCAAGTTAGAGCCCATACTTAAAAACACTTATGCCATACCGGTCTATCAAGAACAAATTATGGAAATTGCCAGGGAACTTTGCGGGTTTACGCTCGGAGAAGCAGATGTTTTAAGAAAAGCTATCGGCAAAAAAATCAAAAAGCTTTTGATG
>JAUYKD010000056.1 GCA_030700195.1 Candidatus Nealsoniibacteriota bacterium
TTAAAAGAAACATTGCTTAAGGCAATAATCGGCTTTGAACCAGCTTGATATATTTTACTGATATTTTTAAAGGATATCATGTTTATTTTCAGCTTCTATAAATTCATCTAACTTACCATCAAGCACTCCTTCAACATCAGACGTTTCAACCCCGGTTCTTAAGTCCTTAGCCAGCTTATACGGATGAAGCACATAAGAACGAATCTGGGAACCCCATTCAATCAGCACCTGCTTGCCCTTTACTTTAGACAGCTCTTTTTCTCTTTCTTTTTCTTTCAGCTGATATAATTTAGCTGAAAGCATTTTCATGGCAGTTTCCCTGTTCTTGCCTTGCGATCTTTCTAACTGGCAAGAAATAGTTATTTTTGTCGGCAAGTGAGTGATTCTGATGGCTGACTCTCTGCGATTGACATGCTGTCCTCCCGGACCCGATGATCTGTAAGTATCAATCCTTAAGTCTTCCGGCTTAATCTGCAATTCAGCTTGGTCTGAGCCTGAAATCTCAGGCATCACTTCAACCAAGCAGAAAGAAGTATGGCGTAAAGATTGGGATGAAAACGGAGATATTCTGACTAGCCGATGAACCCCATCTTCTTTTTTTAAAAGTCCGAAAGCATAAGGCCCTTTTATTTCCAAGGTGGCTGATTTAGTGCCAACTCTTCCTTCAGCCACTCCTTCGCCAGAAGACTGATGAAAAATTGAAACTTTAAATCCTTTTCTCTCGCAATATCTCTGATACATGCGAAAAAGCATAGTGGCCCAATCCTGGGCATCCTGGCCTCCGGCTCCAGGCACAATAGATAATAAAGCTGTTCCCTTGTCGTATTTGCCTGAAAGAAAAACTTGAACTTCCTTTTGTTTTAATTTACTTTCAAACGCCTCTACAGCTTTATTATCCTCTATTAAAGAGCCGAGCTCCTGTGTTAAATTATCAAAATCAATTGTCTCTGTTTGCAAATCGCTTAACTCCTGAGTTATTTTAACCGCCTTATCTTTATCATCCCATAAATTAGGATTCTGCATTTCCTTTTCAATTTCCTCAGCTCTTTTTCTTTTACTAGCAATGTCAAAGACGGTCCTCTAACTGGAGGAGTTTAGTTTTTAAATCTTGAACCCTTTCAGAAATATCCTTCATTAAGCAAGAATTAATTTATTAATTCGTAGCTCGAAATGAATCTTTAGATTCATTAAGCTATTTTCTACTTTATCATATTTTACCTAAAAAGAAAAGCCAGTAAAAATAAAAAAAGAGAGAAGATTGAGGAGGAGGCTGCTGATTCTCGGAAGTGGATAATATAATCCACACTCCGAGAATCAGCTAGCCATCCGCCTACAAACTTTCTCTCATTTCTTTTATTATCTTAAGGAACAAATCTTTTTCTTCCAGTTTCTGAAGGAAAAATATCTGTTCCTTATCCCTTTCTACCTGCATTATAGCATATTACAAAAATCTTGTCAAGGCCAAAATCCATTTTTGAGCCGATGGGCAGAATCGAACTGCCGTCGGTGGTTTACGAAACCACTGCTTTGCCATTAAGCTACATCGGCTTATTTTTTCTTATTTTTAAAATTTCGCAAAAACTTATCAGCCAACCACGAACTTGATTGAATCTTTCCTCCTTTACCAACATTAAACACCATTTTACAGTTGATTTCCTTGCACGTTTTAACTTCCGGAGCTGGAATGTTTTTTGGATATCTATCCCCGCCATTAGCAAAAATCTGCGGTTTAATTTCCATTAACTCTCGACAAACACTCATGTCTTTTGAATTTTTTAAATGCTTAGTTAAAACCACCTTATCAACGTCTCTCAATGCTTCCAACACTTCTTTACGTTCAATTTGCGGCATAAAAACATAGCCCTTTTTAGCTTGAAGCCAATTGTCGTTGTTTAAAATAACAACCAATTTATCTCCTAATTTCTTAGCACGCTGAAACAATCTCACATGGCCAACGTGAATTAAATCAAACCCGCCACTAACAGCAACTATAATTGGTCTTTTCTTTTTCATATAAGTCTATTCAAATTAATATTGCTAAAAATTATTCTCCCAGCAATCTATTTGCCTCTTTTACTATTTTTTCCTTCACATTCCCCCACTCGGCTGATTTTAACATTTTAGGCATAGGCTCGTTATCAGCCTCCTCAAAATAAGTTAAACTCTTAAGAATGTGCAATTTATTGTACTTTATATTTTTGTATTTGCTCTCAAAAAAAGCCACCAGCTCGCCCAGTGCATACTTTTCCAAAAGAAAATAGATATCAATGAAATCCTTTCTGCTACCGCGAGAAGAAACGGCGCTGATTTTCATAGCCGCAATGTCGCGTTCGTCGGCCAAGCGAACCTTCTGGAAATCGACAAAAGGAAACAATAATTTGTAATCGTAATAGAAAAAACTCGCCTTAACATTGTCCAAAATTCCGTTTATCGTTCCCTGGCTTTCACCAGAAACTTCAAACTTTCCCAAAGAAGCCAACGTTTTCTTAAGGTCGGCGTTTGAAAATCTATCCGGCGAAAACAAATCAAGGTCAACCGATACTCTGTGGCCCAATTGAAGAGCCAAAGCCGTACCTCCGGCTAAATAAAAATTTGCAAAAGCCGAAACGCCAGCTATCTTTTCCAAAACAGCAGCCGTAGACTTGGTGATTGTTTGAGAGTACATTTTTCTTTTTTAATATTAAAAAATTGGCTCCAAAAATTAAAGGACTTTTTATCCAGGTTTCTACTCTCGCGCACGATTTCCTTCAGTTTATTTTTCCCATAGAAATCAGTTGCCCATTTAAAATCTTCTTCATCCCCCAAAGCTAAAATTCTTTCAATAATAAACTTTGCATCTTTTTGGGAATCAAGTTTTTCAACATCCCAAAAGAGATGTTTTTTATCTATCGTTTCCATAACTGCATTATACCATGATTAACGCTTTTTTGCCACTTGTTTAATAATGGGCGGCACAGAAGAGCGCCGCCCACGAAAAAGTCGGAAAAATTCCTGAAAGTCAAATTCTGAAGTATATATATGACTCCGCTCGAACTCATTTTATCAGAAACTCCTAAAAAATCCAGTGCCCGCCGCCTGCGGCGGCGAGCAGAAAACCTCACGGCTCGCGGGCAAAAAATTTCCTCCCCCCAACCCCCTCCATTTTTTGCCCGCTCGCCGGACGAAAAAGATTTACAAAATTGGCGGGATGTAGTATATTTGAA
>JAUYKD010000014.1 GCA_030700195.1 Candidatus Nealsoniibacteriota bacterium
GGATTATTATTTAATTTATTAAAATCAATATGATGTTTATGATAACCACTTACTTCTGGATAAATTTCATTTCTAAGATTATAATTATCAGCTAAAATATGAGTAAAAACCCATCTTTTTTCTTTATTATCATAAACTAATTCGTATCCCTTAATTGTTATCCGTTTACCTAACTGTGAGAACTGACGTTTTAATGGCATTAAAGAATCTTGAGGAGTAAGATTTTCAGCTTCTCGATAAGATCCGTCTCTTAACATGATTTTATGATTTGGGGTGCAAATTATTTCTTCATCATTATCAAGCACTACTTTAACAACTTCCGTGTTGTTTTTTGTTAATCTCGGGCTCTCAATTAATTCAATACCGATGGTCCCATCTTTTTCAATACTATAACAATAATTCTTTTTTCCTTTTTTATATTCATGAATTAATTGTCTAAATGATAAATTTCGACCGTCTGTTAAAGCTACTTTAGTATCTCCAGAAAAACATCCGCCGGCCGAATCACCCTCTACTATAAACAATTCTGATTCTTCCGGCTTTCTGGAAGAACAATCGGCCAATTTACCAGGTAAAGCAAGCCCTTCTAACGCTCCCTTTCTTAAAACTGTTTGTCGGGCCGCTTTAGCCGCTCTTCTAGCTTTGGCTGTTAATAAACAATTTTCAATGATAGCTCTGGCATCTTGCGGATTCCTTTCTAAAAAATCAGTCAGGCCGTCAGACACTACTGCTTCAACCGCTGCTTTGGCTTCCGGGTTGCCCAACTTAGCTTTGGTTTGGCCCTCAAACTGCGGTTCTCTTAATTTAATAGAAACTACCCCGGTAAATCCGTCTCTAACATCCTCCCCTGTTAAGTTCTCTTCGCTCTCTTTAAGAAAGTTGTTTTTTCTGGCATAGTCGTTCAATGAACGAGTCAAGGCTGATCTGAAGCCGGTGACGTGGGCCCCTCCTTCTCCGGTATTGATGTTATTAGCAAAGCTATCTTCGTAAAATTCTCTGTCTTTAGTATATTGAAAAGCAGCTTCAACTAAAATATCATCTTTCTCATTAGAAGTGTAAAAAACATTCTGCTGGATAGCCGAAGACCCCCTAACTAAATATTTAACATAAGACTGCAATCCTCCTTCAAAATAGAAAGTATATGATTCTGGCGCATGATTCCTACTATCAATCACTATTATTCTAATTCCCCGAGTTAAATAAGCCTGCTGGCGCAGATGCTCTAAAATTGCTTTCAAATCAAACTTTATTTCCTTAAAAATTTCCGGGTCAGGCTCAAAGGTAATTATTGTCCCAGTGCTTTTACAAGAGCCGACTTTTTTAACGTTTGCCTTTGCTTTTCCTTTAACGTATTCTTGTTCATATCTTTCTCCTCCCCGACAAACCTCCGCCTTCATATTGATTGAAAGAGCGCAAACAACCGAAACTCCGACTCCGTGCAAACCTCCGGAAATCTTATAAGCCTCTCCCCCGAACTTACCTCCCGCATGCAAAGTTGTCATCACGGTTTCTAAGGCTGACTTCTTGGTTTGAGGATGCTTATCAACCGGTATTCCTCTCCCATCATCACTAGTCTTCACCTTATTGCCCGGCAAAAGCACCACTTCGATATTTTTAGCATAGCCAGCCATACATTCATCCAAAGAGTTATCTATCACTTCCCAAATTAGATGATGCAAACCTTCAGACCCGGTCGAACCAATATACATACCCGGCCTTTTGCGAACCGGATCCAATCCTTCTAAAACATAAATATCTTTGGCTTCGTACCCGGTTGTTTTCGCTTTCTTTTTTGGTTCGATCTCTTTTGTTTTTGGCATACCCCGTTAGAAGTTTGTTTTATTTAGCATTTAGCTAATTTCAACATAACAATTATTTTTACTTATATCCCATTAGTGCCTTGCATAAAAATTTTTTAGAAAATTTTTATGGCTAGAACTTCTAACGGGGCATATTATTAGGGCGATGAAGTTTACCTTCATCTTTTACCTCGTCCTCTTTTTTAAAGAGGACTTCGGCATTTAACGCAAAATGGCGTTTAAATCTTGCTCTGTTTTATTTCTTATTTCTTCCTGGATTTTATTTATTTCATCATTCTTTAGGGTTCTTTCCGGAGACCGATAAACAATCCTGAAAGTGTAGCTTTTTTTACCTTGGCCGAACTTTTCTTCATCTTCATAACTGTCGATGAGCTTGACCTCTTCAATCAGATTCTGGGCAAAGTCTCTGACGATTTCGTAATAATTATTCAAGTTCATGTTTTTATCAATGACAAAAGAAATGTCTCTTGAAATTTCCGGATATTTACTCACAGCCTTGTATTTACTGTTTATATTTTTAAACTGGCTGGTAATTCTCGGGTCATTTGACCAAAAAATTCTGATATCCGGAATTCCCATTTTTATCATCGCCAGCCTGTCAATCCCAAAAGTACCTGCCCAACCATTATAAACTTCGGGGTCTAAGCCAAAGTTTTTCAGACATTGAGTATGTACAAGTCCAGATCCCGCAACTTCTATCCAATTTTCTCCAACTTTAATTTCTATTTGAGTGGATGGATCCGTAAAAGGAAAAGTATCAACCAAAAACCTAAATTCTATATCTTTTCCAAAAATAATTTTAACTCCGTCGGCCTGAACGTCTTGTAGTTCTTTTAACGTAATGATTCTTTGATCTTTTCGACAAATATATAAAAAATCTATTTGATGGAAAGCTGGAAAGTGTTTTTTATCAATTTCGTCTTTCCTAAAAACAATTCCCGGCGACAAAGCGGCAATATGTCCTTCTTTCTTTAATCTTTCCAAAACATCTTTGTCTCTTAAATAATAAGGCCACATTACAGTCATCTGCGTTCTTAAGATATATGTTTGGTCTAAATAATAAGTATCTGTTTCTCTTCTACTTGGGTGGTCTTGGGGAGTATTTAAAAGATCGAAATCATCCTGAACCGAAACTATTCTTGGAATATCAAGCAAATCAAAATCCTTAAATCTTGGCAATTCAATTATTTTATCAGTTAAAATTTTCACGGGAGAATTCTTTTTTTTCGTCAGATCCGGAAGGTTTAATAGTCTCTTGATTCTTTCTGCCTTAACGTCGTTCCTTTTGTTTAGTTCTTCAATTAAAACTCTCTCCTTTTCGTTTTTTATTATAATATTTTTATGCATATACCGAGTTTTTGTTTCAATAAAGGCAAAGGTAAAGATGAAGCAACAGCTTCATCGCCTATACTCTAATTTTACCCTAATTTTAAGCTAACAGCAAGCGCCGAATCAGCGAAAACTGATGAGGTGGAGATGAATCTTTAGATTCATCGACTAACGAGCCCCGCGAAGCGGGGCGAAGGTGGAGATGAATCAATCTTTAGATTCATCGACTAAAAACTGGCTCAAAGAGGGCGGTAACGCCCTCTTTTCGACCTTCGCTCCGCCCTAGCGGAGCTTGACGCTCAAAGAAGCTTTGCTTCTTTTCGACCTTCGCTCCGCCCTAGCGGAGCTTGGTGCTCAAAGAAGCTTTGCTTCTTTTCTACCTTCGCTCCGCCCTAGCGGAGCTTGGTGGATAACTTAACAATAAAAAAGTCGCTGGGACGAAACTCGCCCAGCAACTTTATATTTTCCAATTTGCGCTTTATTTTATTTCCCTTTACGTTTAAGGAAATCTGCTCCTTTGCCAAAATCAGTTCGCACTGGAACACCGGAAGCACAATCAGGGCATTCTTCTTCGAAATACATCACCATATCAACATTAAAAATCGCCGTAATTGGAACATTGCCAACCGCTTCTGATTGAACATTTCCACGATTACAAAGTACGGCTACTCCAACAACTTCTCCTCCCAGCGCTTTAACTGCCTCAACGGTCCGACGAGCTGAACCGCCGCTGGTCAAAATATCTTCCACAACTAAGACTCTCTTGCCAGGAATGAGCTTGTCAAATCCTCTCCTTATCACCATCGAAGTACCCTCTTGTTCGCGGTCTTTCTTTTCGGCATAAATATTCCGAATACAGCCCCATTCCACAGGCAATAAGGCCGGGAGCTGAATCTTGGCTGGTTAATTTTGTCAAATAAATGGATTAAATGAAAAAGTCGCTGGGAGAAATCTATCCAGCGACTTTTTTTATTAGCTTGTTTAGTTCTTTTTCTTATCCCGCCTACAAAAGACCGGTGGTTTCGGGCAGGCCAAGCACGATATTTAGGTTCTGTATCGCCTGCCATGCTCCACCTTTGCCCAGATTATCAATTACCACGTCTATCTCAACCCATTCTCCTTTTTTATAGCACGCCATGTGGCAAAAATTGGTTTCAAGGACTTCGTCAATCCTTACTTCTTCCTTAACCCTGACAAACGGCTCATTTTGATAAATTTCTTTGTATATGCCGTTAAGCTCTTCCTTGGTTAAAGATTTTTTAGTCTTTACCATAATCCTGGCCAAAATACCTCTAGGAAAAGAACCGATCTCTGGAAAGAAAAACAGTTTTCCATTGAATTTCAGCTCTTGTTTTATAGCAGGAATATGCTGATGCTGTATGCCACTCTTATAGGGAGTTATTCTCTTTGGAATTTTAGCGTCTTTCCCGGCTCCGGTATAACCAGACAGAGCATTTACTCTTATCAAAGAATCAACTAAACCAAGTCTGATTAAAGGGTTTAACCCTAAAATTATGGCGGTCTCGTAACAGCCGGGCACGCTGATAAGCCAAGTTTTACCTATCAGGGCTCTGTTTATCTCCGGTAAACCGTAGACGGCATATTTAAGTAAATGAGGATGGGTATGTTCAAAACCATACCATTTTGGATACGCCTCCGGGTCTTTTAGTCTATAAGCCCCGCTTAGGTCAAAAACGAACTTTATCGAGCCCGGAAGATACGGAATTTGTTCCATTGCTTCTTTATGTTGTAAAGCAACTATAACTCCTTCAGCATCTTCTATATTCCCAACTATCTTTTTGCTTGAACTAGTACAGACTATTTCAATATCCTTTCTTCCGACTAATTTTTTGACCGCTTCTCCGCCTTGAATACCGGTGCTACCAAGTACAGCTATTTTCATTTTATCCTCTCTTTCAATTTTAAATTTTTTAACGACGCTATCACTAAACTAACAACAAGCCATAAAAAAAGCAAGCCGACTAAATAATCCGCGGGGAGTAGGAGACGACGTTAGAACCTGTTTTAAGACTACCACTACCCTTTTCTTTATACCGAGTTTATCGCTAGAAAAAAGGAAATAAAAAAAACGCCTGCTTGACGATTCTTTATCTATTACCCCCTCTATTTTTAGATCAGGTGCTTATTTAGAAAAGCACGGCCGGAACCAGACTTAAGATATCTTTCAAACCGAAATGCTTTATATTTATCGTTAATTGCAAAATAAAAATCTAGTTTTAAAGGCAGTCTACCTTCTGTTGCCGGGATAGAGCCACTTTGATGCCTTTTCAACCTACCAACCAAATTATCTGTACAACCAATATAATTACCATCGTTACATTTTAAGCTGTATACATAATACATACGAAATCTCGCCTTCACGAATCTTCTGACGGGTTTTACCTCGCCGAAGCTTCGCTATGGCGAAGCGAATCCCACTTTCGCGTGTCTACTTGGCGGGCTTTGCCACGCCGTAGCCACGCTTCAGCGTGGCGAAGGCGGGGACGACGAGACTCGAACTCGCAACCCCAGGCTCGACAAGCCTGTGCTCTAACCAATTGAGCTACGTCCCCAATAAAATATACAATCCGTATATGTGCCGGAGGTGGGATTCGAACCCACGTTGATCGCTTATGAGACGACCTTAGACGCCAATCTACTCCCCGGCTAAAATTCATGTTGCGGGGCTGGGAATTGCACCCAGGCTTCGGGCTTATGAGACCCGCGACCTACTACTGGTCCACCCCGCTGTAAATAATTCTAACTCAATTTTTAATAAAAAACAACCCCGTGATAATTTTACTTTCGAAAGAAATAAAATTAACGTAGGGTTAAGTCAAAATCTGCAAAACATTAAACGCTTTCTCGTAAACACTAATGGCCCATCTGGCTTCGTCCAGCGTCAAACGAAAAGTCGGTTCCTGCATAATGCTGTTGCGCATTTTATGAACGCTATAGATATCTTCAAGATTCGGCAAGGTGGTCGAAGTCATTTTTCCCAGTCTCTCTTCCAGTGTTTGACCTAGATAGCCCATTCTTTTTAAAGAATTATCCAGCATGTTATCGGCTTCTATAACCGCTGTCTTATAGTCTGATTCCAAGCCGGTTTCCAATCGTTTTAAAACCTTGTTCCAAATCCTATTTATTCTTTTGGCGCCAAAAGGCCGGAAAGTGGAAAACTCCCAATAATCCTGCATAAAAAGCCACTGCATATAGTGAGTTTTTAAAATGAAAAAAATAAGAGAAATTAGCATAGCCATGCTGATGCCAAAAAAGAAAACTTTCATGGCAAAAAGCTCCTCCTGCAGGTCGGAAGAAAGAAGCAATGAAATTATTGAATCTAAATTAAGCTCCATAAGCTTTGGCTAATTCTAAAATTTTAATATCCTCAAACGGTTGGCCGATTATTTGCATGCCCACCGGCAGATTGTTAACTTGACCGATAGGCAAGGAAAGAGCCGGCAACCCCGCTAAATTAACTGAAACCGTGTAAACGTCAACCAAATACATTGAAAGCGGATCTTCTATTTTTTCTCCTATTTTAAAAGGTAAAATCGGGCAAGTGGGAGTAAAAAGCACATCAACCTTATTAAAAACATTTTTAAAGTCTTGGATAATTTTAGTTCTTACCTTCTGCGCTCTTTTGTAATACGCTTCGTAATATCCAGAAGACAAAGTAAAAGTTCCAAGCATTATCCTTCTTCTGACTTCGGCTCCGAATCCTTGTCCTCTTGTTTCTAAATAAACATCTAACAATGCTTTCCCTTCCTTAGAAAGCCCATACTTGATACCATCATATCTGGCCAAATTAGAAGAAGCTTCGGCCGGATTAATAATATAGTATGCGGGCAAAGCATATTGAGTATTAGGCAAGCTTACTTCAATAATCTTAACTCCTGCTTTTTCATATTTCTCAATGGCGCTTTTTACCGCCTTTTCAACTTCGGGATCAATCCCTTTGATAAAATATTCTCTGGGAATACCGGCTTTAATCTGGGACGGCTTTATCATTTTTTCAGGGGAAGATTCCATTGAAACACTGGTTGAATCCAGTTTATCCTTGCCTGATATGGCTTCAAATACTATTTTAGCATCTTCGGCTGTTTTTGTAATAGGCCCTATCTGATCAAGCGAGGAAGCAAAAGCCATCAAACCATACCTGGAGACAGCTCCGTAGGTTGGTTTTAAACCCACCAGGCCGCAGAAAGAAGCAGGCTGACGAATTGAACCGCCAGTATCAGAGCCCAAAGCAAAAACTGACATATCGCCAGCCACAGCGGCCGCCGAACCGCCTGAAGACCCGCCGGGCACTCTGCTTAAATTATGAGGATTACGGGTCGGACCAAAAGCCGAGTTTTCAGTGGAAGAGCCCATAGCAAACTCATCAAGATTGGTTTTACCCAAAATTATTACCCCTTGCTTTTTTAGTTTTGAAACAACAGTTGCATCATACGGAGCCATATAATCTTCCAGTATTTTTGAGCCAGCCGTACATTTAACGCCCTTAACCAATATATTATCTTTAACAGCCATTGGAATCCCGGCCAAGGCCGGCAATTTAGCGCCCGAAGAGATTAAATCATCCGCTTTTTTAGCCTCCTGCATAGCCAAGTCTTTAATAATTGTTAAAAATGCGAAAACATCCTTGTTTTTTGCTTCAATATTATCCAAATAAGCCTGACAAAGTTCAACAGCTGAAAATTCTTTCTTTCTCAGCCCTTGGCCGGCCTGAACAATGGTTAATTTAGTTAAATCCATTATTTAAGAATCTGTTTTACTTTGATATAGCCGTCTTTTGTTTTCGGAGCCGATTCAAGCAGATTATATCTTTTGCTTTCTGCTTCGTCCGGCCTAACAACATTTTTAATGGAAAAAGGATGAGATGTTGGTTCTATGTTCGAAATATCAACTTTTTTTAATTGCTCTATATAATCTAAAATCGAGGAAAGCTCTTTTTGAAACTTTGCCTCATCTTTAGTCTTCAAGCTTAATCTGGCCAATTTCGCTATGTGTTGAACCTCTTTTTTTGAAAGCATCGCTTATTTTGGCGGAGCTAAAGTATCCGTTTCAACTAAAACTTCCCTTAACTCATCCAAGTTTTCAATTACCGCGCCGGCTCCCCTGACAACCGCTGTTAAAGGATCGTCAATCACCTTAGTCGGTATTTTAGTTTCTTTAATAATTAAAGTGTCCAACCCGCGAAGAAGCGCTCCCCCGCCCGTCAGATGAATGCCGCTCGTCATAATATCAGCCAAGAGTTCGGGCGGAGTTTCTTCAATGGTTGTTTTAATCGTATTGACTATCTGTCTGACTGATTTTTCAAGCGCTTTTCTTATATCTTCGCTGGAAACTATAATTTCTTCAGGCAGTCCGGTCACTAAATTTCTCCCCCTCATCGGTATTTCTTTTTTCTCCTTTAAAGGATAGGCAGAACCAACGCTGATTTTGATTTCTTCGGCAGTTCTTTCCCCCACCAACAATTTATACTCTTCCTGGCCGAAATAAATAATATCTTCGTTCATCTTATCTCCAGCCACCCTCAAGCTTTTAGCTATAACAAGCCCTCCCAAAGATATGACCGCTACTTCAGTCGTTCCCCCTCCAATATCAACCACAAAATTTCCTCCGGCCTCCTGAACCGGCAAATTAGCTCCGATGGCTGCGGCCATGGGTTCCTCAATCAGATAAACCTCTCTGGCTCCCGCGTTCTTAGCCGCGTCCTGAACCGCTTTCTTCTCAACTTCAGTCACTCCGCAAGGAATGCCAATTATCACTCTTGGTTTTGGGGTCAGAATAAACTTCTTTTGCTGAACCTTTTCAATAAAATATTTCAGCATTTGTTCTGTTACTTCAAAATCAGAAATAACCCCTTGAACCAAAGGACGGGTGGCCACAATATGGCCGGGGGTGCGGCCAACCATTTTTTTCGCTTCATTTCCAATAGCCAATACCTGGCCCGTCTTCTGGTTGATCGCCACGACCGAGGGCTCTGAAAGCACGATCCCCCTGCCCTTAACATAAACCAAGGAATTGGCGGTTCCTAAATCAATAGCAATATCTTGTGAAAAACGGGAAATAAATTTATTAAACATAACTTTTGATTTTTGAAAGCTTAACCAGATTAATATTCTTTTCGTTTCTTTTTTTCACCTCAACGGAATTGCTTTTTAATGTTTTTTCACTGACCACAAGCCGTATTGGGATGCCGATTAAATCAGCTTCAGCAAA
>JAUYKD010000044.1 GCA_030700195.1 Candidatus Nealsoniibacteriota bacterium
CATTTCAGGATTCGAACCATTGGTATCAAGCTTAATTAAATAACCTAATTTTTTAATCTTCCGGCAAAATTCCGGCAAATCTTTATTCAGACAAGGTTCTCCGCCGCAAATAGTCACAGCGTCTAAAAACTCTTTTCTCTCCTCTAAAAAATCAAAGAGTTCTTCTTCTGAAATTCCTGCCCGCCCAAATTTTTGCTTTGCAAAAACTTGTGGCGGGTAAAGCTGTTTTTTTATCTCGCTAGGCAATACCAAATGCGGCGCGTAGCACCACGGGCAGCGAAAATTGCATCCGCAAAGAAAAATAGTGGCCGCTGGGCGGCCCGGGAAATCAATTAAAGTAGTTTTTTGCAATCCGCATATTTTCACCCCGTTAGAAGTCTGTCTTATATGGTTAATTACCAATTTTAAATAGACTTTCTTTTAATTGTATTCCTCGTTATTGCAGAACAGAAAAAATTTCTGTAATTTTTTCTGCCTAAGATTTCTAACGGGGTTCATATTTTTACGGGCATTTTGAATTCTTTCCTGTCTTGAAATTCCTGTTTTTTCCCGAGATGCCATTGCTTGACCGGCCTTAAATACCCGACAACTCTTGAATAAACCTCGCAGGGCTGCTTGATAATGCATTTCGGGCATTCAAAATGTTCGCCCGAAACATATCCGTGGATCGGACAAATTGAGAAAGTAGGAGTTATAGTAATATACGGCAAACTGAATTTTTCAAATATCTTCTTAACTAAAAGTTTAACTGTTTGCGGATCGGAAACGCGCTCGCCCAAAAATATGTGCATAACCGTCCCGCCATTATACTTGCACTGAACTTCATCTTGCAGGTTTAAGGCTTCAAAAACATCATCGGTATAATTAACCGGCAGTTGGGTAGAATTAGTGTAATATGGCGCGTCTTTAGTCCCGGCCGTAATAATTTCAGGATATTTATCTTTATCTTTAAGAGCCAAACGAAGCGAAGCTCCTTCGGCCGGCGTGGCTTCTAAATTATAAAGACTGTCGGTCTCTTCTTGATATTTAAGCAGTTTCTCTCTCATAAAAGAAAGGATTTCGATGGCAAAGGTCCTGCCCTTTTTGGAGCCGATATTTTCGCCTATAAAATTTAACAAGGCTTCATTCATGCCAACCAAACCAATGGTTGAAAAATGATTTCCCCAATAACTTCCTCTTATTTGCTTAACTCCGTGTAGATAATACTTTGAGTAAGGATAAAGCCCTTTCTCCATAAAATTATCCAGGGCTTTCCTCTTCAGCTCCAAACTTTCTTTAGCTAAATCCATTATTTTTCCCAATCTTTCAAAAAAATCTTTCTTGGTTTTTGACAAATAACCGATTCTGGGCAGATTAACAGTCACTACTCCGATTGAGCCGGTTAGCGGATTTGAGCCAAAAAGCCCTCCCCCTCTTTTATAAAGTTCTTTGTTTGATAATCTGAGCCGGCAGCACATAGATCTTGTATCTTCCGGCTTCATATCAGAATGAATAAAATTGGCGAAGTAGTTTACTCCGTACTTGGCCGTAGCCTCCCAAAGAAGATCCAAATTCTTGTCTTCCCAGTCAAAATCAGGAGTAATATTTACAGTTGGAATAGGAAAGGTAAAGGGCCTTCCTTTAGCATCTCCTTCTAATAATCCTTCGTAAAGCGCCCTATTAATCATATTCATTTCCTCTTGGAAATCGCCGTAAGTTTCTTTTTGAGCTTTGCCTCCGATAATCACCGGCTGTTTGGCTAAGGTAGATAACGGTTTAATATCAATAGTAATATTAGAAAAAGGTGTCTGAAAACCGACGCGGGTGGGAATAGCCATATTAAACAAAAATTCTTGAATTGACTGCTTAACCTGCTGATAATTTAAGTTGTCATACCTGATAAAAGGAGCCAAAAGCGTGTCAAAAGAAGAAACCGCTTGCGCGCCCGCACTTTCGCCTTGAAGAGTATAGAAAAAATTAACCAATTGGCCCAGAGCGGTCCGAAGATGTTTTGGCGGGTTTGACTCCACTTTTCCCGAAACTCCGCCAAATCCTCTTAAAATTAAATCGTACAAATCCCAACCACAACAGTAAGTGGACAAATTATCTAAATCATGAATATGAAAATCTCCGGATTCAAGGGTTTCTCTGATTTCTTTCGGATAAACCCTGTTCAGCCAATATTTCTTAATCATTGAGGAAACGCCGTAATAGTTTAGGCCCTGTAAAGAATAAGCCATATTGGCATTCTCGTAAATCTGCCAGTCCAATTCTTTAATATACTTATCAATCATTTCCAAAGACTCGTCTATCCCTCCGGCCGCCTCCCTGATTTTTCTTCTTTGTTCTCTGTATAAAATATAGGCCTTGGCTGTTTCAACAAGATTCTCTAAAATCAAAACCTCTTCAACAATATCTTGAACTTGTTCAACGCTGGGTATCTCTTCGATTTTAAATCTTCGGTTTAAAAACTCAATTACTCTGTCTGAAAGCTTTTTTGACTCTTCTCCGTCCATTTGCGTGGTGGCGGTCAGAGCCTTAAAGATGGCGCTAGTAATTTTTTGTTGGTCAAAGTTAACGATTTCACCCGACCTCTTTTTAATTTTTGTGATTTTATTGTCCATATTGGATATTTTGATAAAAAAATCTCTTAACGAAGAGATAAATTAAAAGATTATTCCATTTTACCGCTAAAAAAAGACAAGGTCAAACCTTGTCAACCCTCTTAAGCTCAAAGTTTATCCACACCCCGTTAGAATTCTGCCCCTGTATTACTTTGCGCAGTGCGTATACCGAATAGGTATACCCCTTGTAGGGCGAAGCGCTGCGCCCCAGAACAGAGTGTGGCTATTCGCCACTTGCGCTTCGCAATTATCTTCAATAGCAGAATTCTAACGGGGCACAGCAATCAATTTTTCTCAAACCCGGTGGCAATAATCGTTATTTTAATTTCTTGTTTTTGCAAACGCTTGTCGTGCACCGCCCCGAAAATCACTTTTGCCCTTGAATCGGCATTTTTAGTGATAATATTACTGGCTTCCGATATTTCATTCAAGCTCAAGTCATCCCCTCCGGAAACATTGAACAAAATTCCTTTGGCTCCGTTGATGGAAAAATCAAGCAATGGAGACTTAATCGCCAGATTGACGGCTGTTTCCACTCTTCTTTCTCCCCGAGCCATCCCCTGGCCGAAAAAGGCAGGCCCCGAGTTCTTCATAATAGTTTTGACGTCGGCAAAATCAACGTTAATTATGCCGGGTAATAAAATTAAATCCGTTATCCCCTGAACCGCCTGCCTTAATATTTCGTCGCACGTCCAAAAGGCGGAAATCAAACTTACTTTCTTATCTTCCTGCAAAAGCACTTTATCATTAGGGATTATTAAAAGAGTATCTACTTTGTTTTTTAAAACTTCCAAGCCGTTTTTAGCTATTTGCGCCCGTTGAGCTCCTTCAAAAGAAAAAGGGGTCGTGACAACAGCCACCACCAAAGCGCCCAACGATTTGGCTATCTCAGCCACCACTGGAGAGGCTCCTGTCCCGGACCCGCCTCCCAACCCGCAGGTAAGAAAAACCATATCAGCTCCTTGTAAAAGATGAGTGATTTCCTCTTTATTTTCCAAAGCAGCTAATCTGCCTATCTCTGGGTTCATCCCAGCTCCTAACCCCCGAGTTAAGCTTCGGCCGATGCGCAATTTTTGATGCGCCCGGCTTTTCTGCAAATCCTGGCTATCGCAATTAATAGCTATCAACTCCACCCCCTGGATTTGGCTGCTGGCCATACGCGATACTGCATTACCCCCGGCTCCACCCAAGCCGATTACTTTTATTTTTGTGTTAGGTTTCATAGAGACTTCTAAAATTTTAATTAGGGAATAAAAACTTTAAATATTTTTTTAAAAATACCTCCTTTACTCAAACGCTGGATAACCCGCTGTTCCCCGCCTGAATCCTCTCCTCCTGATAAAACTAAGCCGTAAACCGTGCTTAGGGCAGGATCTTTTTCTAACCCTTCCAATCCTTGAGGCAACCCTATTCTGGCCGGAAGCTTCAATTCTTTCTTGGCTAATTCTACTATTCTCGGTAATTTTGCTCCTCCGCCAGTTAAAACAACTCCGCCGGGCAGCATTCCTTGGGGACAAATTTTCTTAAGCTCTTTTTGGGCTAAATCAAATATTTCACAAACCCTGGCGTTGATTATATTAACCAGCATCTTATGGGAAAAAATGAGCGTTTCGTTGTTTTCCGTCTCAACTTTTTCTTTTTTATTTCCGCTTTTGGCCAGACACGTCCCGAACTGCTTTTTTATCTGCTCGGCTAATTCAACATCAATCTTAAACCCGACTGCCAAATCATTAGTAATATGCGAAGAACCCACCGGAAAAACAGCGGCATACGATAAATCCCCTTCCTGATAAATCATAAAATCCGTAGTGCCAGCTCCAATGTCCAGCAAGCATACTCCTAATTCTTTTTGTTGAGAAGTCAGAACCGCCCGAGAGCTGGCCAAACACGAAGGAATAACATCTAAAACTTGGAAATTGGCGTTCAAAACCGCTGCGGCTAAATTCTTTTTATAAGGCAAAAACCCGCATAAAGCAAGCACTTCCGCCTCAAGCTTCAACCCCTGCATGTCTCTCGGCTCTTTTATTTGTCCCTGGCCGTCAACAATAAATTCTTTTGGAAACACTTCAAGTATTTCATTGTTCAAGGGCATAGGGAAAGCCTGAGCCGCCTGGACAACTCGATTAACGTCTTCTTCTGAAATTCTCCGATCAGCCCTTGAAACAATCACTGTACCGCGGGAAGGAGCTGAAAAAATATGGCTTCCCCCGATATTCACATAAACGTCTTCTATCTTCCGGCCGATGTCCTGCTGCAGCCGGCCAAGAGCTTCAGTAACGCTATTTGAGACCTTCTCAACATCAAAAACCACTCCTTTCCTAATACCAAGAGAAGGTATCTCAACAGCGCCTAAAAATTCCAGGTCTTGAGAACCATTTTTTCTAGCCACAGCCAGGGTCTTTATAGAATGGCTGCCTATATCCAGACCAGTGATAATTTTTGACTTGGCCATGTTAAATTTATGACAAATATTTATTTTCTTTCCCCTGCATATCTTTATGATTATATCCTAAAATATGCAGAATACCATGTATCAAAACCCAAGCTAATTCTTTTTGAAAGGTTGATTTAATCTTTTTTGCGTTTTTTTTAACTTCCGGCAGGCAAATAACTATTTCTCCGTCTTCTCCGTATTGAAAAGATAAAACATCGGTCGGCCTGTTTTTATTCCTGTACTTGCTGTTAAGCGCCTTCATCCGGCCGCTCCCCACCAAAACAATAGACAATTCGCCCATCTTTTTATTCTCTCTTGCTAAAGCTTTTTTAGCAATGCCTATTAAAAATTCCTCGGATATCTTATTGGTCGTTAAATTTTTAACCTCTATTATCATTAAACCAACAAATCCTTAACAACCTTTGAAACCAAGCTACCATCAGCCTTACCTTTGACTTTAGACATTAAAGCCGCCATTACCTTGCCCATGTCTTTTTGCGTTTTGGCTCCGGTTTCCTTAATAGCTTCTTTAACTATTTTTTTAAGTGTTTCTTCCGGCATCTGCTCTGGAAGATATTTTTGCAAAATCTCCATTTCTTTTTTCTCCTTGTCCGCCGACTCTTGCCTGCCTCCTTTCTCATAACCCTCCACCGCCTCTTTTCTTTTTTTAATCTCCGAAAAAACAACTTCAACTATCTCTTCTTCGGTCAATTGGCTTTCTTTCACTATCTCCTCTTCTTTTAATTCTTTCTTGCCCTGCCCGCTTAAGTTTTCTGAAGGTAAATTTTGGCGGGTTAACTTGTATCTCTTTTCTTTTTCTTTATTTAAAAAAACGGCGACCGTCATACGCAAAACCGTGGATCTTAACTCATCCCTCGCTTTGACGGCTTCTTTCAAATCCTGTTGTATTTCTTCCTTTAAAGCCATACTTATTTTGTTTTTCCCATTTTCTTCAGCACTTGATACTCTTTCTTCAGTTCCTCTCTCCTTAAAGCTGCTTTTTTCTTGGCTTGCTGGCTCTTGGGCCTTTGCTTGAATCTATGTTTTCTGGCCCTGATTAAAATCCCGCTTTGCTGAACTCGTCTGCCAAAACGGCGAACCAAACCCTGGGATGTTTCTCTTTCTTGTTTTTTTATCTCTAAATCCATAAATTTATTTTTTAAGACGCTTTTGTATTTCTTGGACCGTTTTTTCAAACCTAACCGTGTCCTGCTTGCCTGTTTTCATATCTCTTATAATAATCGTATCATCCAGCGCTTCTTTTTGACCGAGAATCAAGGCATAAGTCACTTCAGCCTTATCAGCTAATCTTAATTGGCTCTTTAAAGAATCCTTTCCTAAAGATTCAATTATTGGCACCTTGGCTTTTCTAAATTCTTCAAATAATTTCAAGCTTTTCCTTTTAGCCAATTCGCTCAACTGGGCTAGAAAAACTTTCTTAGCGGGACCCGCGGTTTTTTCCTGCTTTACTCTATCTTCCATAAAAGAAATAATCCGTTCCACTCCGGCCGCCGCTCCGCAGGCCGGAGTATCCGGTCCGCCTAAAAGCTTAACCAATCCGTCAAATCTTCCTCCGCCGATTAATGTCCCTTGCTTTTGACCCTGTTCTGAATCCTCAAAAATCTCAAAAACGGTTTTAGTATAATAATCCAGTCCCCTAACGAGATAAGGATTTAAACGATAAGGTATCTCCACTTCGTCTAAAAATTCCAGAACCTGCCTGAAATGCGACTTGCATTCATTGCATAAATGGTCAACGAGCTGGGGAGCTTGAGCTTTTACCGGCTGGCATTTTTCTTCCTTGCAGTCCAAAACTCTTAAAGGATTATATTTTACCCTTCGCCGGCAGTCAACGCACAAAGAACTTTCTCTGGAACGAAGATAATTAACAAGCAGTTTTTTATAATAGGGCCTGCACTGGTTATCTCCAATACTGTTTATCTCAACTATTATATTCTTGAATTTCAGCTCTTTGAGCAGATTGCAGGAAATCTGAATTATCTGGGCGTCAATAACAGCCCCTGCTTCTCCAAAAACCTCAAAGTCAATTTGGTGAAACTGACGGAATCGGCCGGCCTGCGGCCTCTCCATGCGAAAAAGAGGGCCATAGGTATAAAGCTTCTGAGGCTGAGGAAGATTAAACATGCCATGTTCAATATATGCTCTAACCACGGCCGCTGTAAATTCGGGCCTTAATGTCAAATAATCTCCTCCTTTAGTGCGGAAAGTATACATCTGTTTTTCAACAATATCCGTATTAAGCCCGACGCCCTTAGAAAAAAGTTCTGCGCTCTCAACTATGGGCGTGTCTATTTTATTGAAATTATAAAAATCAGCTATGACGCTGGCCACATTATATGTTCTCTGAAAAAGAGGCTGAGATTCGGGCAAAATATCGTGCATGCCCGTTGGAGTTTGAAATTTTGGTCTTTTTGACATAATTTAAAATTCAATTAATAGCTTGGGACCTCGATTTTAGCTAAAACAGTTAAGGGCCAAGCGCGCAGCAAAACTTTCCCGATAATGTCTTTTTCCGGCAAAGCGCCCCAACGCCTTGAATCAGAGGAAAAAGCGCGATTATCTCCTAAAACAAAATACTCGTCTTTATTAAGAGTTATCTCGACTTCTCCGCTTGTTTGGGTGGATTCAGGAAGATAAGCCAGCTCATTTAAAGGCTGGAGAATGCCGTTTTCATCATATATAAAGACCTCGTTAGACTTAATTTCTATTGTTTCTCCGGGAAGCCCGACAATTCTTTTAATGTATCGCTGGGAAAGATCTTGAGGATATTTAAAAACCACCACATCTCCCCTTTGAGGACCATTAAATTGATAGCTGATTTCATCAATAATCAAATAATCTCCGTTGTGGAAATTCGGCTCCATTGATTCGCCTCTGACGAAAAACGGCTGAAAAATAAAATAACGAATAGGCACGACTATCAGCAAGGCGATAATAACGATCTTTGACACTTCCCAAATAAATAAAAGAAACTTTTTCACCCCGTTAGAAGTCTGTCTTATATAGTTAATAACTAATTTCAGACAAGCCTTTGTTTTTAGTTATTCCCCCGCTATGCCTTGCAGAAAAAATTTGAATTAAATTTTTTCTGACTAGGACTTCTAACGGGGTTCATAAACCGAGTCCCGCTGAGCGGGACGAAGGTGGAGATGAGCCTTTAGGTTCATCGACCACGACTTTAATTTATTAAGCCGAAGGTGAAAAAGAAGTTTTGGCTTCTTTGTCCTTATTTTATCATTATACTATTTTTTTACTTAAAAGCAAGCTATACTATAATTAATGATTTTAGTTGTCGGGCTCGGCAATCCGGGCAAACAATACGAAAAAACCAGACACAATGTCGGCTCCAGAATAGTCGATGAACTTCATTCATCTCCACACTTCGCTACCGCTCGTATAATTAAAGAACTGGCTAAAGACAAGAAAGAAGGAGTTGTTTTGGCGCAACCTCATAGTTTTATGAATGATTCTGGCCAAGCAGTAAAAAAGTTGATGGGATTCTATAAACTGAAGTCGGAAAACCTCTGGGTCATACACGATGACGCTGATCTGCCTATTGGTGAAATAAAGATCGTTAAAAACAGGGGTTCAGCCGGCCATAAAGGAGTTCAATCGATAATTGAAGAATTAAAAACAAAAGATTTCAATAGAATAAGAATAGGCATACAGCCTAAAACCGGCAAGCCCAAAACCTTGGAAAAGTTCGTTCTGCAAAACTTTACAAAAGATGAAGAAAGGCTTATAAAAAAAGCTGTTGAAGGAACAATCCAAACAATTAATAATATCAATAAATAAGCTTTTGGTTGTGAGCATCACCCCCTATTTCCTAGATAGGGGGAATTTTTAAACCTTGTAAGATTGTTTCCTCTATATACCTTCATAGCCCAAGGTTATAAGTTCTCTCGCAAGTAAAAGGTTATGATGTCTATCAGCTATACCAAACAATGGACCTGCTAAATAAAGACTTATCTTTTCCATTTTTATTCCTTCTTTCTTTTTTCAATTTTGAAATACGACTTCCTTTAATACTTTAAATTACAACATACCATTTAGAAAGTCAACTTTTGTAATTTAAAAGAAATAGTGTTAGATTTAAAAAATATGAACCCCGTTAGAAGTCCTAGTCATAAAAAATTTTCTTTAGTAAAATTTTTATGCAAGGCACTGATGAGGGTGTAATCAAAGACAAGGGTTTGTCCTAAATTAGCTAAATACTATATAAGACAGACTTCTAACGGGGTGAAACTTATTATAGTAGAGTCTCCAACAAAATCTAAAACCTTACAAAACTTTTTAGGACCAAAATATAAGGTCCTCTCTTCCTACGGCCACATCAGAGACTTACCTAAGGGCGAGCTCGGCGTTGATGTTGAGAATGACTTTGAACCAAAATACGTTATCCCGACAAAAGCAAGAAAAAATCTTAACAGCCTTAAGCAAGAGTCGCAAAAGGCAGACGTAACAATCCTGGCTACGGATGAAGATAGAGAAGGAGAAGCTATTGCCTGGCACCTGTCTCAATCCTTAACGTTAAAGAATAAAAAAACATATCAAAGAATAGCTTTTCATGAAATTACCAAGCCAGCTGTTGAAGAAGCTTTAAAAAACCCAAGAGAAATAGATATGAATTTAGTTAACGCCCAGCAAGCAAGAAGAGTGCTGGATAGAATCGTTGGCTATAAACTCTCTCCTTTTTTATGGAAAAAAGTGGCCAGAGGGTTGTCGGCCGGCCGAGTTCAGTCGGTGGCCGTCAGATTGGTGGTTGAAAAAGAAAGAGAAATAGAAAAATTTAATTCTCAAGAATACTGGACCATCATAGCTTTGCTGAAAAAATATGGAGAAGGCGATGAAGCTAAAGCTTCATCTTCACCCTTCGCTATCGCTCGGGTATTTGAAGCATTTTTAATCAAACAAGATGAAAAACCCATCTCTAAGCTTGATATTAAAACGGAAAAAGAAGCAAAAAGCATTGTTGAAGACTTAAAAAACGCAAAATACCAAGTAATAAATATTGAAAAAAAAGAAGTAAGAAAAAATCCCCTGCCGCCCTTCACCACCAGCACCTTGCAACAAGAAGCCTGGAGATATTATAAATTTCCGGCAAAATTTACCATGCGACTCGCTCAAAGATTGTATGAAACCGGAAAAATTACCTATCATCGAACCGATTCTCTAAATCTTTCCGATACGGCCTTGATTGCTGCTAAAAAGTTTATTGCTGAAAATTACGGAGATAATTATTACCAATTTAGAAAATTCAAAACCAAATCCAAAGGGGCCCAGGAGGCTCACGAAGCAATCAGGCCGACCCGCCCAAATTTCACTCCGCGAAATTCTGGCGGGCAGGCTTCTCCAAAAGACAAAAACGAAGAAAAGTTGTATGATTTAATTTGGCGGAGATTTATTGGCTGCCAAATGAAAGAAGCCCTATTTAATTCAACAACGGCTGATATTGAAGCAAATAAATGCATCTTCAGAGCCAACGGACAATCCTTAAAGTTTGACGGATTCTTAAAAGTATATCCGAAAAAAGGCGATGAATCTAAAGATTCATCTTTACCCTTCGCCAACGCTCGGGTTTTTGAAGAAACAGAATTGCCGGCTCTGGAGAAAAAAGAAGGGCTGGAACTTATTAAATTAAATCCCCTTCAACATTTTACCCAACCACCCGCCAGATTTACTGAAGCCACTTTAATAAAAGCCTTAGAAACGCAAGGGATTGGCCGGCCTTCAACTTATGCTCCGATTATCTCAACAATTCAAGATAGAAACTATATTGAAAAAGACGAAAAAAAGCACTTTCTGCCTACTGAAATCGGCTTGGTGGTAAACGACATCCTTGTCAATCATTTCCCGGAAATCGTTGACATTAAGTTTACTGCGGACATGGAAGAAAAGCTTGATGAAATCGCCCAAGGACAAAAAGAATGGAAAACAATTATGCAAGAATTTTATAACCCTTTCAGCGAAAACTTAGAAAAAAAATACAGGGATGTTTCAAAAAAGGAATTTACTGAACAACCCACAAAAAAAACTTGCCCAAAGTGCGATGGCCCTCTTTTAGTTCGGCTGGGTAAATTCGGCAAGTTTTACGCTTGCAGTAAATTCCCGAAGTGCAGATATACTGAATCTCTGCAAGAAAACGCTTTAGGAATCAAATGCCCTAAATGCAAAGAAGGAAAAGTTGTCACAAAAAGAACGAAAAAAAATAAGATATTTTACGGCTGCAGCCTCTTTCCAAAATGCGATTTTGCCTTGTGGGACAAACCGGTTAACGAAACCTGTCCTAAATGTAATTCTCTATTGGTTGAAAAATATAAAAAATTAAACTGTTCTAATAAAGAGTGTAATTTTAAGAAGTAGGCATGGCTGGCCCTCAAATACAATACATTATTAAACAAAGCTCCGAGCCAGAGCTGATTAAAAATGCTTTTGAGTTTGCCGAAGAAGCTCACCAGGGTCAAAAAAGAGCTTCAGGAGAAGGCTATATCTTCCATCCCCTGAGAGTTGCAAACACCCTAAGCGCCATGAAGCTCGACTCAAAAACAGTGGCGGCGGGACTCTTGCATGATATTGTTGATGACACAGATAAAACTTTAGGAGAAATTGAAGAGAAATTCGGTAAAGAAATATCTTTTTTAGTCAATGGAGTCAGCAAACTCGGCAAATTAAGATATCCCAAAGAAGAACTGACTCTAGAGCCCATAGAAATGAGGGTGAAAAATCCCATTGACTTAAGAGCTGAAAACTTAAGGAAAATGTTTTTTGCCATGGCTGAAGATTTGAGGGTAGTTTTAATTAAGCTGGCCGACAGATTAGATAATATGGAAACCCTTGGCTCTATCCCGCCAAAAAAACAACAAAGAATCGCCTTAGAAACGCTGGAAATCTTCGCTCCGCTGGCTAATAGATTGGGCATTGGAGATATAAGAAGCAAACTGCAGGATCTGGCCTTTATGTATCTTTACCCGAAAGAATACGAATGGCTGCTGAAAAACGTTCAAGAAAGATATGAGACAAGAAAGAAATATCTGGAAAAGGTAAAAAAAGTCCTGACAAAAATCTTGAAGAAAGAAGGAATTAAAATAATCGATATCCACTTCCGGCCAAAACACTATTGGACTCTTTATCAAAAACTTTTAAAGCACGAAAAGAATTTTGACAGAATCTACGACTTAGTGGCTTTAAGGATAATTGTAAAAGATATCAAGAACTGCTACGGAGTTTTAGGAATAATTCATAAGTTTTGGAGGCCTCTGCCGGGCAGAATCAAGGACTATATCGCTTTTCCCAAACCCAACGGCTACCAAGCTCTTCATACAACTTGCTTTTGCCTTAACGGTAAAATCATTGAAATACAGATTAAAACGCAAGAAATGCACGACGAGGCGGAATACGGCATTACCGCCCACTGGGCCATGAAAGAAGGAATTAATTTAAAAAGTCAGAGAAAAAACTTCGCTTGGGTTCAGCAGTTAAAAGACTGGCAGAAAAAAATCACCAAACCAAAAGACTTTTTAGAAGGGTTGAAGATTGATTTCTTTAGAAACAGGATTTTTATATTCACCCCTAAGGGAGATGTCATTGACCTGCCTGAAGGAGCCTGTCCGATTGATTTTGCCTACGCCGTCCATTCTGAAATCGGCAATCGCTGCAGCGCTGCCAAGATTAATGGTAAAATAACCCAGCTTTCCCGCCCGTTAAAAAACGGCGACGTGGTTGAAATTATTATTGACAAAAACAAAAAACCATCAAAAGACTGGCTGAAGTACGTTAAAACCAGCTTAGCCCGCTCAAGAATAAAAAACTTTTTGAAACAGGATTCGCCGGCCGAAAACTTAAAAAACTTCCTAAAGAAGAAAGTTGAACAGATTCGAGCCCTGCCTAAATTCAATCGTCAGCCCAAACTACCTAAAAAACCTAAAACAAAGATGGCTATTTCTTTGTCAGGGCATACCGACATCCGTTCTCATTTAGCCAAATGCTGTTCTCCTAAAGAAGGCGACGAATTAAAGGCCTATATTACACAAAACCATACAATAGCCATCCACAAGGCTGATTGCAAAGACTTTCTCAAATTGCAAAAAAAATGGCCCCAAAAAACCATTGAGGCTAAATGGAAAAAAATTATCCGTTAAGCTTTTTTGATATTATCCTCTAAAAACTTCTCTACCTCTTTTTTGGAGTCAAAAAAGATGCTTAGCTTGGGTTTTTGGGCAATGATGGTCAACTTAATTTCTTTTATGCCTAAAATATCTCTGAATTTATTCTCAAGTTCTTTTATTTCTTTTGATGTGCCCGGAACATGGCGCTTGACTGGCTGCCAAATACTTAATTTCTGAGCCAAACTTTCCACTTCCCTGACATTAAGCCCGTCCCTTATCGTTTGAACAAGAACGGCTTTTTGCTTTTCCGGAGAGCTGACCGCTAAAATAGCTCTGGCATGCCCCTCGCTGATTTTTTCCTCTCTTAAAGCTCTCTTAATTTCCTCAGGCAAATCAAGCAAACGTAAAGTATTAGCCACCGCTTCCCGGCTTTTACCGCAAAGCTTGCCGATATCTTTCTGTAAAAAATTAAATTCTTTTTGTAATCTATAATAAGCTTCGGCTTTTTCCATGGCATTCAAATCCATTCTTTGAACATTCTCAACTAAAGAAACCTCCAGCTTTTCTTGCTCAGTAGGATCCCTGACAATCACCGGCACTTGCGTCAACCCTATTGTTTTGGCCGCCAAAAATCTTCTTTCCCCGGCCACCAATTGGTATTCGGTACCCGACTCTTTTTCAATGCGGCTGACCAGCAATGGCTGTAAAATTCCGTATTCTTTAATTGAATCTGCCAAAGCCTGCAACCCCTCCTGGTTAAAATTTTTCCTCGGCTGATAAGGATTAGATTTTATTTTTTCCAGTTCAATATAAAAAATCGGCTCCTGTTTAGTTTCAGATTCTTCAGAGATTTTTCCCGATTTCTTGGGAATCAGAGATTCAAGTCCCCGGCCAAAAGGTTGTTTCACCCCGTTAGAAGTCTGTTCTATGTAGCATATAGCTAATTTCAAACAGACCTTCGTTTAATTATATTCCCCGTTATTGCCCTGCAGAAAAAATTTCATTCAAATTTTTTCTGGCCAAGACTTCTAACGGGGTTTCATGTTGTTGGGCTTAAATTAATAAATTCTTCCGCCAATTCTCGGTAGGCCTTAGCGGCCAGAGAAGTTGGCGCATATTGCAATATTGTTTTGCCGGTTCTCGGCGCTTCGGCCAGACAAACCTGCCTGGGAATAACAGTATCAAAAACATAACCCGGGAAATTTCTCCTGATTTCTTTGGCAACTTCTCTGGATAACCGGTTGTTTCTATTATACATTGTTAAAAGCGCGCCCGTAATCTTCACGTCCTGCCCGAGATTTTCTTTAACTAAACGAATGGTATTTAACAACTGTTCAAGCCCTTCCAAAGCCAGATACTCGCACTGCACCGGAATTAAAACTTCGTTTGACGCACAAAGGGCGTTAATGGTCAAAGGACCTAAACTTGGAGGAGAATCAATAAAAATAAAATCATAACCATCTTTCACTTTATCAATCATTTCTTTTAATTTAAATTCTCTATTTTCGGTATTGACCAGTTCTATAGTAGCTCCGGCTAAATCCGGAGAAGAAGGCATAATTTCATAGCCAAAGAAAGGACTTTTGCGAATAATGGCCGAAGGACTGACATGGCCCATTAAAGCGTGATAAATAGACAAAGGCAAGTTTTTTGAGTTGATTCCTAAAGAAAAGGTGGCGTTGGCCTGATGGTCAAAGTCAACTAAAAGAACTCTTTTGCCAAGAGCCGCTAGAAAAACCGGAAGATTAACGCTGACATTAGTTTTACCGACCCCTCCCTTATTATTGGCCACGCAAATAACTCTAGTCATTAAATTAGATTAACATAATTTTTAAATATTTACAAATAGGCAAAAATTTGCTAAGATTTTACAAGTATTATAAGCTTTATTCTCGCCGGGGTGGTGGAACTGCTAGACACGATGGATTCAAAATCCATTGCCAGCAATGGCGTGAGGGTTGGACTCCCTCCTCCGGCACACTATTGTTCTCCAACCGCGCTTTTTTCAAGCTTTCTAAGTACTTTCATAAGCAGCCAGCCGGAAAATATGCCGACAACTGCCCCGGCTAAAACGTCCGAGGGCCAATGAATGCCGACGAACACACGAGAAACAGCAATTAAAAAGCTGGCCACGAAAAACAAGGCGCCGGCTTTTTTATTATATTGATAAACAACAAAAGACAAGGCAAAAGAAAAGGCGGCGTGTCCTGAAGGAAAAGACGAAGACGAACTTTCCTTAATCAATAGATTAACGCTGTTTTCAACAAAAGGCCGGACTCGGGGCCAAAAAAAACGAACAAGTTCAACCAAGCCAAACCTAGCTAAAACTCCGGCTAAAAACGACAAAAAAACAGCCCGTCTGTTTTTCCATAAAAAAACAAGAGTCAAACCGATTAAAATATAAATAAGATAAGAGGCGAAAAACTTTCCTAAAACATCCAAATACGTCTGATATCCAGCCAAGTTGTTTACCCTGTTAAATATGTCAATATCTAAAGCAACCAAAAAAGAAAAAAGAGATTTAACAAGGTGAATTTGTTGAAAAATAAAATAATCTATTCCAGTCATTTTGGTTTCTTAAATATTTTCGGCGGCACTCCTAAAAACATAAAACCTAAAGAAAATATAGCCGCTAAAATAAATGCTAAGTTTATTTGGGGCACAAAAAAGAAAAATCCGGCCAAAGCTATAAAGAAAATACTCCGAGAGATATTAATGATTATCTCTCGATAAACAATAAACTCGTCCGTTTCAGCCCCCTTGCCCGAAGCTCTTTCATAAAGAAGAGTTTGAAAAGGAATGCTGGCGGTTGTCCGGCAAACAGCATAAAAAGCATGGGCCAAAAAGGCGGAAAATGGCGTGGCCACAAAAAATTTAACCAACCAAGACAAAGACGTTAAAACAGATCCAATATTAAGAACCTTTATCCTATTAATTATCCGATCAGACAGTTTGCCTATATATAAAGTAAAGAGAGCGGATATGCCTAAAGCAAAAGTAATAATCCCACCCATCGTTTCATAACTGATAGCCAAAATGACCATAAAAATAGGCCAAAGATAAGCGTTAATTCCCGTCTCTATGCCATCAACAATAAAGCCTATGTTGATTTTTCTATTAGCTTTTTTGAAAATTCTTTTCCAAGCAAGCTGATAAGAATCACTATAAATTATATGGACCTCTTTAGAAAGGAAAAGAGGAATAGTTGAAGTAAAAAGAACTATTAAAACAACAATAAATAAAACCGGATAATTAAACGATGATAAAATCCAACCTCCGATAATCGGGCTAAAAATGGTAGGCACCGAGCAAGCTATGTTCATTTTACCCACACTTCTTCCTTGATAATCTTTTTCTGAAAAACGGATGAAATCAGTATGGAAAGCCGGCCAAAAAAACATCATACCGAAACTTCCCAAGACAATGGCTAAGGGCACCAGTAAAAAAGATTGATAAAGAAAAAATAAACAAAGATAATATCCAAAAAAGAAAAAATAGCTAAGAAGCATAACTTGCCTCAACCCGACCTTAGCCATTATTTTCCCTCCGTAAACCACTATCAACCCGTACAAACCATATAAAGCGGCAAAAAATAACAAAGTGGAAGAAATTGATTTATCAAAATAAAAATAAAGATAAATCGGCTCAAATATCAAAATCATCCCAAAAGCGAAATAGCGAATGGCAATAGACGTAAAAAATTGCGTAGCGTCTCTTCTTAACAAATAATGAAGAAATTGAATTGGATTATAGTAAAATAGCATGCTAAATTCTTAAAATTTTAAACTCGCGCGTTAAATCTACGACAGTTGAAGGCTTTGACGTCTTCAACCTCCCGGCATCCAAAATTAAATCCGGCTGCGATTTCTGCTTTTTAAATTGACTCAATATTTCTTTAACGTCTTTGGCCGGCGGTTTGCCTGAAATATTAGCAGATGTTTCAGAAATCGGACGTTCTAATATCTTAATTATATCAATAATAAGCTTAAAATCGGGCATTCTTATTCCTATTATCCCTTTTCCCCGCCTGCCAGTCGCCTTCGGCTCCAGGCTGATGGCGGGCAGGCCCTTCTTTGACTGCAATAAGACGGTAACTGGGCCTGGCCAAACTTTTTTTAAAAACTTTTCTTGCTTTTTATTTATCTTGGCAATATCTTTCGCCATTTTAATATCTTTCACAAAAACAGGGATCAGCTTTTTTTT
The DNA here is from genome assembly GCA_030700195.1 of Candidatus Nealsoniibacteriota bacterium. Taxonomy (GTDB): domain Bacteria; phylum Patescibacteriota; class Minisyncoccia; order Minisyncoccales; family MHMH01; genus JAUYKD01. The sequence goes on from JAUYKD010000044.1 coordinate 17,367, forward strand.
CGGCCGGTTTTTAATACGAAAAATCTTACTTACTGCTTTTTTATTTTCAGCGTCGCATATTAAACCGTAAACCGTATCAGTTGGACAAACTATAACTTTGCCCTCTTTGATTAATTTTACCACTTCTCCAACCAAATTAACCGAGCTTTGTCTATTAACTTTTAATATCCTCATTATTCTATTTTAATGTAAAAGCGCAAAAAGAAAAAGGTTAGCAAATATAACTTACTAACCTTTTTTGTAAAAAATCTAAAGGACTATTTTCTCTTTTTTAACACTCCTTCAAATTTCGTGTAAAAATCAGAATCATCCTCAATATTTTCAAAAACCACTGAACTCGGGCCAACTGAACAATTTGATCCTATTAAAACTCCGGGCATCAAACTGACTCTTATGCCTATTTTCGTATTTTGGCCAACAATCGCTCCCAAAGAATTAAATCCAGTATCTGTTTTTTCTCCTCTAACCATGGACTGTATTTGTCCTCTATCTATTCGTACGTTGCCAGTAATTGTGCCTGCCCCAACCCGACAACTACTGCCTAATATTGAATCACCGAAAAAACCGGAATGGACATGAACGTCTTTCTGAAAAATACACCTGGCAACTTCAGCATTGGCTCCAACCACTACTCCTTCTTCTAAATTAACATTATCTCTAATTAAAGCATTATTACCAATAATGGAATTATTTCCGATATAACAAGGTCCTTTTATAACAGCTCCCTTGAAAATCTTAACGTTTTTGCCGATATAAACTTTTTTCCCTAATTTTTTATTCAGCAAATATTTTGTTAAAAACAATAAATGCCAAGGATGCTTCAAACTGCTGGAAAAACCTTCCAAGGCCTCAATAAAACCAACCTTTCCTTCTTTAATATAGATTCTTAACGCCTGTTCAAAAGAATAATGTTCCTCTGGTAAAGATTTATGGCGCTCAAAAAAGGTCAAAGGCAATAAATAAATCCCGTCCACTTTTAAATTAGACGGCTCGCGCCCTTTCTCCGGTTTTTCAATTAAGTCTTTAACCTTATCGCCCTCTATCTCTAAAATACCGTAATGCCAGGGTTGGTTTGTTTTAGCTGCCAGTAAAATAACTTCATTTTCTTTTTTAACCATCTTTTTAACATAATCGCCTGCATCCACTCTATGGCCAAAAATAACCAGAAACGGCCCGCTAATTAACGTTTCTGTTCTCATCACGGCCTCTCCCATCCCTTTTGGCTCTGTTTGAATGATATATTTAATATCAACGCACATATCATAATCCTTCAGCGCTTCTTCAATATCTTTTTTCGGTCCCTGAACAATAATAATGTCTTTTATCCCGGCTTTTTTAAGCCCTTCAATAGTATGCCAAACCAAAGGCCTGCCCATAATCTTAAAAAGAGCTTTGTTTTGATAGCTTAACGGCCAAAAACGTGATGATTCTCCGGCTGCTAAAATTATTGCTTGCATACCCCGTTAGAAACCAGAGGCAAAAATAATTTAATGTTTAAATTATTTTTTGCGTATCCTGGTTCAAGTTATGTTTGTTTATTATCTCTTGAATTGATAATGATATCGTGCCCCGTAATCAGTTTCTAACGGGGCATAAAGATAAAATTATTTTTGCTAATTTATTTTGGTCGTGGCGGATTAAGCTTCTCTCTAAAACATCCTCAGCCACTTTCCCCGCCGCTTTTTTGTTGAGAAAATCTCCTCTGATTGTTTTAAAATAATCTTTTTTCAAATCATCCGCTACCGGAAATTCGTGTTTCTTTTTATATTTATTAAGAACGGCCTTGGGTACCGACGCTGAATTTACTAAAACGAAGTCTAGGCAATTTTCCCCAAGATATTCTTCCAAAACCCGAAGGTGATCTCTGGCGCTAAAGCCGTAAGTTTGACCGTATCTGGTCATTAAATTTAAAACGCAAACTATTTTAGCTTTAGTTTCCTTTAAGGCGCTGGCTACCCCTTGGACTAAAAGATTGGGCATTAAACTGGTATATAAATCGCCCGGACCCATAACCACTATATCTGCTTTTAAAATAGACTTAATTGCTTCTGGATAAGCCTTGGCCTTGGGCTGTAAATAAATCTTTTTTATTTTTATTTTTCCGTCGTGTTTGGGTTCGTCAATAAAATGTTCTCCGAAAACCTTTCGGCCGTTTTCATAAATAGCCACTAAATTTGAATTAGTCAGAGTCACCGGCAGGACTTTCCCCTTAATTTTTAAAATCTGGCCTGTCTTTTTAATTGCTTCTATTTGGGAACCGAAAATATCAGTCAAGGCAATCATAAAAAGATTTCCGAATGTCATTCCCTTCAATCCTTTGCCCTCGGAGAAACGGTATAAAAAGAGTTTTCTTAAAGATTGCTCTGAATCATCAGCCAAGGCAACGAAACATTGCCTTAAGTCGCTGGTGGGTAAAAGCCCGAACTCATCCCTAACGATACGGTTGCTCCCTCCGCTATCCGTCATAGCCACAATGGCTGTAAGGTCTAATGGATATTTTTTAAGGCCGGACAAAACAGTGGATGTGCCCGTGCCTCCGCCTAAACAGACTATTTTTTTATTTGAATTCTTTGGTGACATTTTGCCAATTAATTTTTCTTTGTATTGTGGACCAAGCGCCTTTAAGCTGAGGCCATTGAGATTCAAAAACAGGACGCTCTTTTTTATAAAAAATGCCGACTGGGATTTTTACATCTTTTTCATAAGAATAATCCCATTCTCTGGCCCTGGTTAAAGCTGAAGCAAAATCAGTAACATCGTGGTTTTCCAATTTATAAACGTTTTTATTGAAATACGGCAATGAATATTTATGATAAACAATGCAAGGCTGCAAAATATCAATAAAAGAAAATCCTTTATGCATTACAGCTTGAGTTATCAACTCTCCCAGATGAGGAACATCTAAGGCAAATCCTCTGGCCACAAAGCTGGCGCCGGCCTCTATAGCTAAAACAAGGGGATTTATCGGCTTTTCGGCCAAGCCCAGAGGGCTGGAACCGTCTTTAAATCCTTTTTCCGTGGTCGGAGTAAATTGTCCGGTGGTTAAAGAAAAAACCTGATTATTATGAACCAACATTGTTAAATCTGCATTATAGCGGCAGTTATGGATAAAATGCTCCATTCCTTCGGCATAAGTATCGCCATCTCCCCCAAAGCCAATAACCGTTAATCCAGGGTTTCCCAATTTTACGCCAAAGGCAATGGGCAACGTTCTGCCATGGATTCCATAAAAACCCTTAAGATTTAAATAATCATAAATTTTAGCATGGCAGCCAATGCCGGTAACCATGGCCACGTTTTCAATATTTAATTTTCCTTGGTTGGCCAAATTTGAAAGCGCTTCTTTAACCGCTTGTAAAATACTGAAGTTCGGGCATCCCGGGCACCAAGTATTTATTTCTTTAGTTCCTAATTCTTCTGGTTTCATATAACGAATTTTTTAGAATAAAAAATGAAGTTGGAGATGAAGATTAATCTTCATCGACTTTTTTAATATTCTTAATTATATCATCTGAAATAAACGGCCGACCGTCATATTTCAAAATCTTATTCTTAATAATTATCCCGGTCTGCTCGGCAATAACATCGGCTAAAGCTCCGGTAGCTGAATTTTCAATTAAGATAACTTTTCTGGACTTTTTGATTTCTCTCCTTACCGCTTCCTTCGGAAATGGTTTTAAATAGGAAATCTGTAAAAATCTAAAACCCTTGAGGCTTGATAGAGCATCTATAATAGCTCCCTTAGTTGAGCCATAACTGATAATTAAATTACTTCCTTTTCCTGCCTCGCCGGCAGGCGGGCCATAGACGGAAACAGGATTAAATTTTAGAAATTCTTTTTCAACCAGGGCTATTTTTTTGATTCTTCTTTCATGTCCTTTGATGACGCTGGCTATGTCTTCTACAGTATGCCCGAGAGCATTGTGCTCATAACTACTGGCTCTGTTTACCGGAGAAGAAACAGCCGCCAGTTTAGACTTCTCAAGTTCATCAAAAGTATAATTTGACTCTCCCAAATGTTTATCTCCTAAAACAATGGCCGGGGTTCGATATTTACAACTTAAATAAAAAGCTTCTTGAGTTCTGATTATGGCCTCTTTGGCGTCGCCGGGAGCCACAACAATTTTGGCAAATTCACCGTGGCCGGCGTTTAAAGCGAACTTTAAATCGCCTTGAGCGGTATGGGTTGGCACGCCCGTAGAAGGGCCGGTTCTTTGAGCTAAATAAATCACCAACGGCAAATCCGCCATGCCAGATAAACTTATAGCTTCTGTCATTAAAGCAAATCCGCCCCCGGACGTGCCTACCATAACTTTAGCTCCGGTGAAAGAAGCCCCCAAGGCCATATTAACTACGGCAATTTCGTTTTCCGGTTGAAAAACTAAAATATTATTTTCTAATTGCCTCTTGGCTAAAAAAGTAAGAACCGGGCTGGCCGGAGTCATCGGGTAAGCTAAGTGAAGATCCATGCCAGCGGCTATTGACCCGATAGAAATTCCTTCGTTACCAGAAATAAAATATTTAACTAATTGACCTTTCTTCAACTTTTCCTTTGTTTCAACTAGTTGATATCCTTCTTCAACCGCTTTTTTTATCAAATCAGATTTTGAGCCAAACTCTTTTTCAACTGCTGCCAATATAATTTTTAGCCCTACTCCAAAATGCTTAAAAAACATCCCTATTAAAACATCGTTAGCTAAAATTTGCGGGCCTTGTAATTTTTGAACGATCGGACCGGTTTCTTTGTTCCCAAAAATAAGCCCTCCTTTCTTTAAATCTTTTTTGTGCAGATTAATGGTCCCCTGATCTAAAGCCAAAATAATATCATATTTTTGTTTATGAGAATAAACCGGCTGATCGGCAATTCTTAAAACATTAAAATTATTCCCTCCTTTGATTAAAGAAGGATAATCGCGATAATCAAAAACATAATAACCCAAACTGCATAATATCTTACCGATTAAATGAGAAGTAACAGCTGAACCCAAGCCAGCCGCTCCGCCGATTAAAATTGTTTTTTCCATAAACTTATTCTACGGTTACCGATTTTGCCAAGTTTCTTGGCTTATCAACATCGCATCCCCTCAAAACTGCAACATGATAAGCAAAAAGCTGTAGAGGTACGATAGCTAAAATTGGCGTCAACATTTCTAGTGTCTTTGGAATATAAATCACATCATCAGCGATATTTTTAATGTCTTCGTTACCTTCGGTCGCAATGGCGATAACCGGTCCCTTTCTCGCTTTTATTTCTTGAATATTAGAAACCATTTTCTCATAAACGCTGTCGCTAGGTACAACGCAAACCGACGGGAAGTTTTCAGATATTAAAGCAATTTCACAGTGTTTCGGTTCTCCTCCTCGACAACCTTCGGCATGAGTATAAGCTGTTTCTTTAATTTTATGGGCGCCCTCGCGAGCGGTAGCATAATTATATTTTCTTCCCAAATAAAGGAAATTATCAAAATTCTTATATTTTACGGCTAACTCTTTTATTTTTGGCTCGTTTTTTAAAACCTCTTTGATAAGTTCTGGAATTTTAGAAAGTTCCCTGGCAATTCTTTGACCCATTACCAAAGAGAGCTGACGTTGTCTGCCCAAATATAAAGCCAGCAGAGCCAGAACCACTAATTGAGATGTGTATGCTTTAGTGGAAGCAACGCCGATTTCCGGTCCGGCATGAGTATAAATTCCGGCATCAACTTCTCTTGTTTGGGTTGAACCAACTACATTAGTAATTCCTAAGGTTAAAATTCCTTTTGATTTCGCTTCTTTAATTGCGGCTAAAGTGTCAGCTGTTTCTCCTGATTGCGAAATGGCTACAATTAATGTTTTTTTATCCAGAATCGGTTTCCTGTATCTAAATTCTGAAGCAGCATCAACTTTTGTTAGAATTCCAGCATATTCTTCTAATATATATTCACCAACCAAACCAGCGTGACGGGCTGTTCCACAAGCAATAATATTTATTCTTTCTATTTCCCTTAATTTATTTTCAATCGAGTCTAAACCGCCAAGCTTGGCTAAACCCTCTTCTGTTAATAATCTTCCTTTTAAGGTGTTTTCGAGGCTCTCGGGTTGTTCCATAATTTCTTTCAGCATAAAATGAGGATAGCCTTTTTTCTGCGCTTCTTGTGCATCTATTTCCAATGTTTCAAGCTGTTTTTCTTTCATAATTAAAATATCTTTAGGCGTAATAACAGCCATTTCGTTGTCATCCAAATAAATCACTTTTTTAGTAAAAGGTGCGATAGCATTGGGATCAGAAGCCACAATATATTCTTCTCCGTTAGCGCCGATTAAAAGCGGGCTGGACAATTTAGCTGCCACCATCTTCTGAGGATCATCTCTAGCGATAACCACCAGACCATAAGTTCCTTTAACTAATTTTAAAGCTTTTCTCACGGCCGTTTCCAGATTTCCTTCAAAATGTTTTTCAATTAAATGAGCAATAACTTCGGTGTCTGTTTCTGATTTAAATTTGTGGCCCTCCTTTTCAAGAATTTCTTTCAGCTCTTTATAGTTTTCAATTATGCCGTTATGAGCCAAGAAAATATTTTCTTGGCAATCAGAATGCGGATGAGCGTTGGCATCTGAAACTTGGCCGTGAGTCGCCCAACGAGTATGGAATATTGAAGGACTGCCCGATAAATCTGAACTGAAATTACTGTTTTTAATCTCGTTTTCTAAAACATCTACCCGGCCGGTTCTTTTTAAACAAAAAATCTTGTTTTTTTCTTCATTAAAAACAGCAAAAC
>JAUYKD010000030.1 GCA_030700195.1 Candidatus Nealsoniibacteriota bacterium
CCGGTCAAAGTCGCCGTCGCCAAAATAAAAGTCTTAATCTTCTGCATAGTTATTCTATCTTAACAAATTTATCCTAAAATAAAAAAGGGCGGGCTGGTTTTGATCCCAGACCGCCTCTTTAGCCTTATTGTTTTTTTCTAATTTTTTTCTTTTTTCTTTTTTTCCTCTTTTTCTAATTCTGCTATCCGTTTCTTCGCTTTTTTTATCCGATTTTGCAAAATTTCTGGGGTTGTAGGAATCATTTTTATCACCTCCTTTCTTTGATTTTTTACTTTCTTATCTCAAGGTGTTTCTCAAAAATCGCGGCAATGCCTTTAATTTCTTCGGCATATTTCGCTAAGCGCGTCTCCTCGCGTTTTATGATTTGTCTTTTCACTTTCGGAGACATGGGCATTTCTCCTGATCTCGCCAAGACGATGCGCAACGAATAAACTTGATCACTCATCGGAGCCAAGGGATGGCGATCATCGACAAAACATATTCTTTTTAATTCGGGAATTTCATCTTTATATTTTTTCCAAATCTCAAGCACTGCCGCATGCCATTTATCAATGTCTGGATCAAATCTGCACATCGCAGATTCTGCCAAAGCCAAAGTAAGGATATCTATATAGCTGACAAAAGTATCAAGCGCGCTAACCATTTTTTGTTCCCCCTTCCATTATTTATTTGTTAAAAAAACAAACGACAAACTCTCCTTTTTAATTTTAGAATAATCTTTATTTAAAAAATGTCAATTGAAAATTATATAAGATGTTTTTTCATAAATGCCCTGCCCGAACCAGATTTAAGATATTTTTCAAATTCAAAAGCTTTATATTTATCATTAAAAACAATATGAGTCGCTAATTGAATAGGGCGACGATTTTCAGTTGCAGGCACATATCCACTCATGTGGCGTTCTAATCTTTCTTCTAGATTTTCTGTGCAACCAGTATATGGTTTACCATCAGCGCATTTTAATATGTAAACGTAATACATTTTAGTAAATCCCGCCGTCGCGTTCTTCCAGCGGACATTGTCCGCCGAAGCCCGCTATGGCGGGCGAAGGCGGGACACTCGGGTTAAGTACCCCAGTGAACGCCCCTTATAGAGGCATTATCGCACTTTTGAGGCCATTTTGCCAGAGCGAGCTTGAGGTATGTGGGTCGGGGTCTAAAAATTGGACTGTCTCATTTTTTTAGGTTTTTAAGCTAAAATGGTACAAATGAGACACGAAAGGGCTGTATTAAATTGATACAATGTAGTGTTTCATTTTCCGCCGCACCCTCATTTAGGCCGGCGAATTTTTGGGCAACTTTTTGACCTAATAATTCAAACCGTGGCACTTTTTATATTTTTTCCCAGAATCACACGGACATTTGTCATTTCTACCAACCCTAGGAATGTATTTTCGAACTACGTCGGGAAACTCCTTATCGTCCATTTTATAAAAATTGGAGTTTACTAATATTTGAAGTTTTACTCTAAGTTCTTCTGCTTCTTTTTGCATTTTTTCGTTCCAATGTCGTCCATTAAGATAAATTGCGTCCTCTGATCTTTCCTGCAGTTCTTTTCCTGATTCTGTAGAAAAACCGACGATATCTTTTGCTCGCGGATAAACAGCTCGGACGATCATACAACAAGCTGTTAAATATTCACCCCTACGAAGTCTGTATTCTTCCCTTGTTACTCCCGCTTCTTGTGGAAAAACGATTAAAACATAATATGGATCCTCATCGTTTAAGGGAATAATAAATCTTCTCCCGCAAATATTATCGGGAGTTTTTTCAATCAAACCCAAGACGGCTTTTGATAAAACTCTTCTATGAAATCTAGATTCTCCAGCGAAAAATCGTAATATTTTCTCTGAGTCTTTTAATCCCCCGGCTGATACTGTATATTGAGTACCGTTTAACGCATGAAGATTAAATCTCTCGATTAGTTCATCCCAAAAATAGCTTATCCTATCCTCATTTAACTGTGCTTTCCTTTGTGGATTATTGCAAAAATAATCCCAAGCTCCTTCGACGATCGCTATTCCGTCTAAATCTGTTGGGAAATCGAAATCATGAACCCCGTCTTTTATTTTAGTTAAATATGACGGCAACAAATCTTCCTCTCCCGTTGCCGATATTCCTTTATCAGAACGCAAAAGAATTTCCTTTTTAGAAAAATAGGAAACTAGGTCTGATATTGTATCGAGTGTACCCATTACGATATCCAGCGTTGCGTCATCTAATACGTGAACAAATGTCTTGAGAGGATTAATGTCCCCAATAACAAATGGTGTTGTATGTCTGGTAATGCCTTTTATGTCGTTTTGTATCATTAAACTTCCGCTACCGCTACCAAAATATTTCTTACAAGCATCGGACGTACCATGCGCGATCAGTATTAGGTGAATTTTCGCTTCATGAGTATCGATATCAAACGGAAAGGGGCGTTCGCACTCTTTATCCAAAAAAACACTTTCTGGGCGTTGCCTTATCCACTGCTCGGCTCTCCATAGTTGTTTGGCGGATTTTTCAACAGCTCTTCTGAACCATCTATTCCAGTTAAGTTTGTCATCGGTACTTTCCGGGTATTTACATACTTTATCAGAAAAAATCAATATGTGATTTCCGAAAACAACCAATAAATCAGATAATTCTTTCTCCTTTGCCCGATAGAGGTTTGGATAACTCCACAACGAAAGAAATGTTTTATTGCAAAGTTTAGTTAAATATTCTTCTGATTTATTCAAACCAGAACTCTTTAAAATGGGCGACCTGTTTATTTTTAGAGGGTTTAGTTCCATATGGTGAGACTTGTGGATAACTTATTTGGACTTTCTATTCATTTTCTATTATACTATGGCTAGAAGCACTAAGTCAATTTCTATGATTACAAAAAGACAAAAAGAGGTTCTTAATTTCATCACTAGCTACCAAAAAAGTAAGGGATACTCCCCTTCGCTTGAGGATATATGTAAAAAATTTAAACTCGCGTCTGTCTCAACGGCTCATTTTCACGTTTCCAAGCTCCGCGATTTAGGATATTTGTCAAAAGAAAAAAATAAACCACGCTCTATTGAGGCGTTGGGTCATGAGACAATGATAAAAATTCCGCTTTTGGGGACTATTGCTGCCGGTGAACCAATAGAGGCGATCCAAGATAAGGAAATGATCGCTGTACCAAAAAGCAGTGTTCCTCAATCATCGGAGGTTTATGCTCTCCGCGTAGTCGGAAATAGTATGATTGATGAAAATATTAATGATGGCGATATTGTTTTGGTAAGACAACAAGAGACCGCCGAAAACGGTCAGAAAGTGGTAGCTCTTATTGATAATCACGAAGCGACACTCAAAAAATACTATCGCGAGCGAGGACACATCCGCCTACAACCGGCAAACAAAAATATGGAGCCGATCATTTTGCGAAATGGTCGGGATATTGCAATTCAAGGAATAGTAATCGATGTTATTCGTGAAGAAGGCGCTTCAACGATTAAGCTCCTAGAACACAAAGAAACAGAAGAGCATAAAGAATTGCCACTAAACGAAATTATCTGCGGTAATGCGATAGATGTAATGAAAACATTCCCATCTAACTCAATAGATCTCGTAGTAACATCGCCGCCTTATGATGAATTAAGAAATTATAAAGGTTATAACTTTGACTTTGATGGTATTGCTAGGGGTTTATTTAGGGTAATAAAGAAAGGGGGTGTTCTGGTTTGGGTTGTCGGAGACAAAATTAAAAAAGGAAATAAAAGCCTCACAAGTTTCAGGCAAGCACTGTCTTTTCAGGAACTCGGATTCAACGCTCATGACGTTATGATTTATAAGAAAAAAAATACTCCTTTTATGAGGACAAATGGATACACAAACTGTTTTGAATTTATGCTTGTTTTCAGTAAGGGTTCGCCAAAAAAATTTAATCCATTAAAAGTTAAAACCGCGAGACAGGGACAAGAAATGTTACCTTTCAACAAGGGGCCGGATGGAATAAATAAAAAAATCATGGGCGAACTCAAACCCGAAAAAACAATGACAAATGTTTGGGAGTACGCTGTAGGACTTTATGGAACAACGAGCGATAAGATTGCTTTTGAGCACCCCGCAGTGTTCCCAGAAAAATTAGCTGAAGACCATATCCTTTCGTGGACCGGTCAAGGTGATGTTGTTTTTGATCCGATGTGCGGCTCGGGGACTACCTGTAAAATGGCGAAAAAAAATAGCCGGTCTTATATCGGCTGTGATATATCTAAAGAGTATGTCGAACTAACAAAAAAGAGGCTAAAATTTATTTAATCGTTCTATTTAATAAATTTAATAGCCCTTTTCAGAAGCTCTTTATCGTCTTTAAATCTACCTATCCCGGTATTACAACTATCACATACCCAACCCCTTACCTTACCCGAACGATGATCGTGTTCAAGAACTACCTTGCTAGTAATGCCGGCGATGGTCCTTTTTGAACAGATAGGACATTCGAAAGGTTCATTTACTGGTTTTTTCTTAAGCCACTTGAGTTTATCCGCTCTGGATACTCCGACCCCCTCCATCTCTACTCGACAATCTTTACATGATGGTCGTCTCACCGATCTATTGTTCTTTGCATTCTGATTTTTAGCAAACTCTGCAGTCTTTTTGAGTTTGTGACAAACGTTACAAATTTTCTTAGAAAATCCGTCTCCTGTCTTTCTTACGTCTATAACTTCGAAATCATTTTTACTTAGATCAATCTGTTTCCAAATTCTTATAAAAAATACCGAGGCATGATCTTTTGCCTCTGATTTTATGACCCCGACATCGTTCTTTTCAACCGCAATTCCTCCGGGGATTGCAATGCTTCTCCTTGCCACGATAAATTTGTTAGATAAGTTAGCCATTTCAAAAAATAATCGATCGATCTTTTTATAAATCTTGGGTCTATAGAAACTACCTTAATTCTGCCATTTTGGCAGTTTTTTGTCTATCATGGGATAAAAACGAGGAGCAAAAGTTATCAACTCCGGGGGTCTGGACTAAGGGTCGCCCTTGCGTCATTCCTTTGTCTTGAAAGGTCGAATTATTAACCAATAACACTTAAAGGTATGGAACAAGGAATAACGCAAATTCGCAGTCCCAAGCAGCCGATAACTGCCTCTCCCCTTCGATACTGCCTCTATGCTCGCAAATCAACGGAGTCGGAGGAGCGCCAGATTCTCTCCATCGATTCTCAGGTCAAAGAGATGCTCCAGTTGGCTGAACGGGAGGGCTTGGAGATCGCGGAAATCAAACGAGAATCCCACTCGGCGAAAGATACAGGCCAAAGGCCGATCTTCAATGAAATCGTGGAAGAAATCAAACAAGGAAAATTCAACGGCATACTGACTTGGGCTCCGGATAGAATCTCAAGAAACGCCGGAGATTTGGGAAGAATCGTGGATTTGATGGATCAGAAGCTATTGCTCGAAATCCGCACTTATGGCCAGAGATTCACCAATAATCCCAATGAGAAATTCCTATTGATGATCCTCGGCAGTCAAGCCAAGCTTGAGAACGACAACCGAGGCATCAACGTAAAGCGCGGCTTGAGAACGAGGGTAGAAATGGGTTTATGGCCCGGGGTAGCTCCCCTGGGATACCTCAACCAGAAACTGATGGATAAAAAGTGCCAGATTCTCGTTGATCCAGCACGGGCTCCTATTATAAAGAAAATGTTTGAAAAAGTGGCATACGAACAATTTTCCGGAAGGAAGCTTTATAACTGGCTTAAATTTGAACTGAACTTCTATACGAGAGGCAATAAATCGCTGACGCTCTCGGGCATCTACCGGATACTCGATAATCCCTTTTACTATGGTATATTCGAGTTCCCGAAAAACAGCGGCAACCTCTATCAGGGCAAGCATCAGCCGCTGATTAATCAGGAACTGTTCGAAAAAGCCAAAGCCCAGTTGAAACGCGATCAGATAGTCAGAGAGAATAAAGAGTTTGCCTTTACCAAACTCTTCACTTGCGGCTACTGCGGATCGGGCATATCCGCCGAAGAAAAATGGAAAGTGCTCAAAGACGGAACTTCAGCACACTATATCTATTACGGGTGCAGCCGGGCGAAGGATAGAAATTGCAAGAATAAATACATCCGCGAAGAAGAATTAATCGAGGAGCTTCTTAAGATTATAGATAAAGTGAATCTCAACGAACTCGGCATGAAGCAGAAGCTCGAGGATGAAATCAGGCGATTCAACAAGCTCCAGAAAATCGTAAACGGCAGAACCGGACAGGCGCTGGTCGAGGAAAACGATGTGAATATCCGCCAATACGCCAAATATCTTCTGAAAGAAGGCAGCACTTCAGACAAGAGAGAACTGCTCGCAAATCTGCGAAGCCGGCTGAATTATAAGGACAAGAAAATTACCCTGATTGAGGAGGCGTAAAAAAATAACAGGGCGGCTATCGCTGCTCTGTTATTTTGTCTTTATTCAAAAATAACCAGACAAATCCCCTCACCGGATCATGGAACGGGGAGAAAGCTGAATAGCTTGGGCGGTATAGCTTCCGTCAGAATTCTGCTGGCCCGTAACCATTATTTCTTTGCCGATTTCAACATCATTTACCGTTCCTTCGGCTGTTTTAGATATTTGGGTGGAATCAGAAAAGAAAATAATCTTTGAGCTACCGTCCATCATCTTCAGGGTTAGACTCTGACTATCTTTAGCAATAACCTCACCGTTAAGAAAACCTGCTCCAGCTCCTCTTCCCACTCCTCTTTGGATGGCTCCTCCGACGTTCCCTTGAAAAAGTTGCTGGCGTTCTTCCTCCGATAGATTTTGAAAATTTTGACGGGAAAAATTACCAGGAGAATTTTTGCTTTTTTGATATGACAATCCTCCATAGAACGAACCTCCCGCTACTACGATTAGGGCGACAATTATCGGGATTATTTTTTTCATATATTTTTATTAATTTATTATTTATAATTACTACTCGTATCTTAGGGCCTCAATGGGATTAAGTTTGGCTGCTTTGCTGGCCGGCCAATAGCCAAAGCCGATCCCGATAGCGGCAGATACGCTAAAAGCCAGAATAATTGAAAATAAAGATATTTTGGTGGCCATACCGGTGAAAAACGTTATGCCCTGGGCAATGCCGGCTCCCAAAAGTATTCCAATGGCTCCTCCCAAGAAAGTAAGCATAACCGCTTCCGTTAAAAATTGCAGACTGATATCTTTTCTTTTAGCGCCGATTGCTTTGCGGAGGCCGATTTCCCGGGTTCTCTCGGTTACGGTTGTCATCATCATATTCATAATGCCGATGCCGCCCACTATCAGAGAAATTCCTGCGATTGCGGCTAACAAAATGGTCATGGTATTGGTTATTGAGGAAACTGACGCAAGAATATCCTGTTGCGATATAACGCTGAAATCTGCCAATTGAGGGTCTGCAATATTGTGTAATTGCAAAAGAAGGTTGCTGACGCTAGCTTGGACATCGGCCATTGCCTGATAAGATTCGGCTTGCACGCTGATCATTGAAACGGCATCGGAGCCGGCTAGAAACTTTTGAGCCGTTGTTATGGGAATGAAAATCATATCATCCTGACTGCCAAAACCAGTGCCGCCCTTAGATTTAGTAACTCCGATAACTTTGAAATTTATGCCATTAATTCTTATGGTTTGACCAACCGAATTGGCATTTTCTCCAAAAAGATCATCGCGGGTTGTCGGCCCTAAAACAGCCACTTTTGACAAAGAACGGATATTTTGATCGGAAATAAAAGAACCCTGGCTGATTTCAACATTTTTTACCATGGGATAATCTGCAACCGTTCCGACTACTTGGGTATTGGTATTCTGGCTTTTGGCTACGATTTGATATCTTCGAGAAACTTCGGGAGCTACGGCAGTGACATTAGGAACTTCCTGAGCTATGGCATCAGCGTCTTTGATGGTTAAACTTTGAGCTGAACCCCGGCCGGTTGAAACCTGAGAAAAACTTCTTTGGAATCCCGGCGACACGGTAATCAAATTGGAACCCATTGATTGAATGCTTGTTTCAATGGAGCCGGTTGCTCCCTGACCTATTGAAATCATGGCGATAACGGAACCGATGCCTATGACAATGCCCAAAATAGTCAGGCCGGACCTGACTTTATTGGCGAAAATAGCAAAGTATGTTTCTTCGAATAAATCAGTTATTAGCATATTTTATCTTCAACAATTCTTCCATCTCTTATTGAAATTATTCTTTTGGCTTTTTTCGCAATATCTGCTTCATGAGTAATCAAAATTATTGTCCTTCCCTGATTATTTAAATTCTGAAAAGTATCCAGAACTACTTCGCTGGTTTTGGTGTCCAGGTTGCCCGTAGGTTCGTCAGCCAAGATTAAAGAGGGGTCATTCACTAAGGCTCTGGCGATGGCTACTCTCTGCATTTCGCCGCCGGAAAGCTGGTTGGAAAGATGAGTGAAATGAGTTTCGGTCAATCCTACGCTCATCAAAGATTTTTTGGCAATTTCTTCCCGCTCGTTCTTGGAAACATTGGCATAAGCCAGGGGCAGCATCACGTTTCTCAAGACCATGGTTCTGGGCAAAAGATTAAACGACTGGAAGACGAAACCGATTTTCTTTTTGCGGATATCCGCCAATTCATCGTCGGAAAACCGGGAAATATCTTTTCCCTCAAAAAAATACTGACCCGAGGTTGCCTTATCCAAGCATCCCAAAATATGCATCAAGGTTGATTTACCTGAGCCGGATGGCCCCATAATGGCTACGAATTCACCCTGGCTGATGGAAAAAGAAACGCCTTTAAGCACTTCGGTTTCGACATCGCCTGATTTATAAACTTTGGTGATATTTTGAACTTCTATCATTTTTATTAGCGAAAACTTCTTATTTGCCCGCTACCGCCCGTCATACCAGGCATTTGGAAACTTTGAGTTCTTTGTGTTTGGCTGGCGGTTTGAGTTTGATTCGGATTAATAGTTGAGACGACAACTATATCTCCTTCTTTAAGCCCGGAAACAATTTCGGTGGAAACATCGTTCGCCAAGCCCACTTCCACCTGCTGTGTATTTGGTGGTTCGGGCAAAATCGTTCCAGAAACATTGGCTAATAATTGCTGGGTAAACTGGCTATCCGCATTTACGTCAACTAATTCGACGTAATAAGAATCTCCTTGGGATTTGATTGCGCCGTTCGGCAAAACCAAAACATCCTGTTTAACGTCGGTAATTATGTCGGCTACAACGCTATAACCTGGCTTAATCGCATCTTCACCGGAATCAAGGACAATTTTAACTCCGTAGCTTACCACCCCCTGAGAGGCAGTCCCCATGGTATCAACTTCAGCAACCTTACCAGTAATGCTTGTATCGGGCAGAGCGTCGAAGGTAAGAGTTACTTTTTGGCCGGCTTTCACTTTTGCCGCATCAATTTCATTGAGAGAAATCTGGGCGATTTTTTGCCTGGTAATCAGAGTGGCCAACATGGTTCCCGAAGAAACAGAATCCCCTATTTTAATTTTGTCGTTTATTGAGGCTATGCTCCCGGAAAAAGGAGCGCGAATATTATACTCGTCTAATTTTTCCTTAGCATCAAAAAGCGCTTCTTCTTTTTGGGTAACGGAATTTTGGGCGGACTCGGCTGCTAATCGGGCGTTCTCAATATTCTTGGGGGTATTTTTATTGGTATCGTCAATGGTATCTTTAATCCGCTGGATTGAACTGATGCTGGAATAAACGGAAGAAACATCGCTCTCAATTTTTGGCTGCATTTTATCAATCTGAGAAGCGATGGTAAGCTTCTTATAACTTTCATTGATAACCGCGGCGTCATACATATGGCGGGCGCTCTCCAACGCCTGGGAAATTGCTTTGGTAGTATCAATGGTGTCGCTTATAAGCTTATAGATAGTATCACGGTCGCCATCCTGGAAAACGGTTCTGAAAAATGCGAAGTTTTTATTAAAGAGATCGTTAGCTTTGTAGTAATCATCCAGAAACTTTTGGATAAAAAGAGAATCTCTGCCTAAAACTAATTCGTATCCCGTAATATATTCCTGGCTGCTTTGGTCCGTCCCTATCGCATCTTTCAAGTCTTTAATGTAATCGGACAACTTGAAGAAGGATGTGGAAACCGAACTATAACCGTCTTCGTAAGCCGTTCTCAAAGAGTTTTCGGCATCTATCTCAATTTCTTGATAATTTTCTTTCGCATCGGCTAAGTCGCGCTGGGCTTTATCCAGAACGGTTTGGGCGTCGCGGACCGATCTTTCTGTATCTTTGGAATCCAGTGTCGCGATAAGCTGACCCCCCTTAACGCTTTGATCTTTATTGATATAAATGGCCACGAGGTTTCCTGAAACTTTCGGCTTGATGTCAACCTGATCCATGACGGCAATCTGGCCAGAACCGGAAACCGAAAAAATCAGGGTGCCCCTTTCAACTTGCGCCAAAGCATAGCGCAGTTCCCCGCCGTTGCCATTAATGGCTTTATTGCCAAAATAAAATCCGAAAACAAGCAATGCTAAAACCATTATTGTTATAAATTTATGCTGAAAGATTTTTTTGAATATTTTTGCAAGCATTGGTTTATGAATTAATTAAAATAATGGAACCCGGGGACCCTTATACGGCATGGGCCGCGGTTCTCCTTCAAAGATTCTTATTAACTTTGCCTCAATTTGGCCTTCTTCGTTGGGAGAGCCGATAATAACGATCTGGTCACCGATTTTTAATTCCTCTTTTTTGATTGTTTCCCTTCCTTTTTGAATTGTGGTGTCTTGAGTGGTAAGAATTACTTTTTCTACATCGCCCCGTCCTTTAACTACAAGGCCAGCATCGTCAATTTGAATAACTTCTCCAAAGGCGCCGTGGCCCTCAATAAAATCTCCCCGAGGGAAACTCTGCCAGTCACTGAAAAATCCTCCTCTCGGCCCAGCGAAGTTTTTGTGATATTGCTCGGCCCAACGATAGGAAAAATTAGCTTTCTTTTCACCAATAAAAATACCCGCCCCGAGAACCAAAACAATAACGACAACGACAAGCAACCCAATGATAATCCATTTAAGGACATCCGGGTGCAATTTTTTATTTTGTTGTGTATCTTCACTCATAGTTACTTAAATTATTAATTTTTATACTTATTAACCTTGTATTTACATTTTGTTATATCCCCGTAGCGCATTCGTTGAATATTTGAACTTGGCCATTGTATTGATTAACCAAATCTTTGGTTTCTTCAATAAGAGCGTTGTATTGGGAAACAAGAATATTATATTCCTCAACTTTCTGTCTATACGTCTCTATATTTTGATTATATGCCGGCCCGCGCCTCGGCCTTATGACTTGAATTTCGGTTCTCAGGGCTGTCAGGGTTGCCAGAAGTTCCTCAGTCTGGGTTTGATTCTCTTCGATTTTCGCTAGAAGCGTTTTATCGGGTTGAGAACAGGCAGAAAACGGCAGGGCAAAATGCTGTACGGCTAACCAGGTGGGCTGCCCGTTAAATATCCCCCTGCCTACTGCTACGCCAATTTCTTGATACTTAACGCCCAGTATGTTTGCCCGATGCCCCGGGCTATCCATCCAGGCCTGAACCAGAATTTGGTCGCTCTGAAAATTGCCAAGCGCTAAATTTTCACCAACAGTAATAAACTCGTACCCGAAGATTTTTGCTAAATCCTTCGCCTCAACGCCTGAAGGAGAAATATGGGCGAAATATTGTTCTTCAAACATATCCTGCATTTTCTCCTGAGCCGAGGCATTTAGTTTCGGATTTTCTCTCATGGGAAGGAGGCCATATTGCTCTCTTTGAATATTTGTCCATTGGATTACCCCTTGCTGCGTTAAAAGAGAGTACAGCGCCTCCTCTTCTTCGGCTCTCAGGGGCAATGGTGCCGAGATTTGCTCTTCAACAGTTTGCTCGTCAACCCGGGTTTCAACCTGAGGTATTTCGATTAAGGGTAAGGGTGTGGAAATTTGCTCTTCAATCTCTTGTATCAGATCGGCCGCTTGCCCATCGGCTTGAGTTTCAATCGGAGATGGCGGTGCCGAAGTTTGCTCTTCGGTTTCTGGTATTAAATTGGTAATTTGCTCGTCAAGCTGGGTTTCGGTCGGAGATGAACGCGACAATAAACCGGAGTAAATGCCGACTAAATCGTTCTGGAAAAACAGAACGCTGCCTGCGACTGCTATAATAATTAAAACTGCGAATAAACTTAATCTGCTCATTGCATCAGGTATCCGAATAATAACCTTCTTTTATAGAGAAATAGCCGGACGGTAAAAAGAAGAAGTGCCATATTGACGGTAAATACTGCAATCCCCATAATCGGCATCGATTCAAGAATGGCCAAGCCGAAGTCCTGCCATAAGGTAAGAAAAACATTAAAATTACTAACCGCAGTGGAAACGAAATAAAGAATACCCGAGCTTTCTACTTGCTCCATAAGCAATACCCAGGAAAAAGGCGCTACAATAGATGAAACAATTAAAAGAGAGAAAAAGCCGAATAATAATCTTTTTGTCTTTCGCAATTCCTGTTCTTGTTTAATTGCCAGAATTATCCTATCGAAAAGACCCGCTGGTGGTTCTGGCGGCTCAAGATGAGAAAAAAGTTTTTCAAAATCCTTGCGCATGTCCTCTATATACTAATACGACAAAGGGATGCATTTTGGTGCATCCCCTTGTTGCCGGGCTTAAAGAAAGATTGATAGTTTATCTCGTTGTGAGAAAAGAATACCACGGCAGGCGTTCGTCAAGCAGATCGCTCGATTGGGCGTCAGCGGTTAAGGTCTTGGTAATTCTTATCGGGATGAAGCCAAGTAGTTTTCTCGGCTCTTCTACTTTGAATTTGTAGACCGCTTTTGCGTTTTCTTCTTTCAGTTCAGCTGCCTTGGGAATCACATTGAGATTTTCAGCCACGGCGCTTGCCGCGAGTTTTACCTCGCTATTTCCCACTCGCAAGACGTTATCTTTGATGGAAATTTCTGTTGCCTCCACCTCTAATCTTTTATCTCGAATAAGTACGCGGCTTGCTGTCGGTTCAACGCTCACGGAGTTGTCTCCGATATTGACGAGTATTTTTTTATCCGTCGTCTTTATCGCAACATCATCAGCCATAATTTCGCCTCGGCTTATTTTTATTTCCGCAACGGCATTGCCCAATTCCGACGCCTCAATCTCTTTTCTGCCTTTAATCAACTTCTCAATTAGTTCGTCTATTTCCTTTTTAAGTGATTTGAGTTTTTCTACCTGTTCTTCCGCGCTGCCCGCGGCGGTTATCTTCTCTATCTTCACTTTGTAATATTCATCTATCTCTTGCCCCGATTCAACCGCCACCGGCTTAACCGGCTCGGCGATGGATATTCGGCTCGCTGGCGAGGGTCTTGCGACCACGGTGTTTGTCTGGATTTGACATTTTTCTTTTACTTTCACAAGACCATCAGGAAGTTCAGCCAATATTTTTTCAACTTCTTCTCTGGAAAAACCCGTTTGCTCTTTAAGTTCCCCATCGCTCAAAGCGGCGAGCTTTTGATAGTAGGCGATTTTGTTCTCCCACTGAGCAACTTCCACGCATCGGTCTATTGCCACCGGCGCAAGCGGACGAGGTTCTTCGGTCGGCCGCTGAATCGTTCCTGATTGGGAAGTGTTAGCAAGACACTCTTTTCTGGCTCTCTCAATTTCCAACTTCAGGGCGGTAATCTTTTTTATTATTGTCTCTGCCAACTCCTTGTCGCCGGCCTCCTCCGCCTTTCGCAGATCAATAATCAGCTGGTTGTAATCTTTGGTGAGTTTGTCGGGAATATAGCAGATAGCGATCGGCTTCGCTAACTCTGTCGGCGTTATTGTTGGCGCGGGGATCGGCAGAGGTTCCAGTCCGGGTCTGGGCACCTCCGCGATCGAGCAACGATTGGCGCATATTTCTTGCGCGTACTTCTGCCACACTTCGGACGATTTGCACGAACTTTCTCCGCCAAGATTTTCTTCATAGCCGCCATGGCATTGAAGATAAGCGTTTTTGAACGCGCCGATGCCGCACTCATTATTGACAACAAAAGTATTTACCCCGCATTTTTTAACGGCCGTTGCTGTATTTCCGGAAGCCGAACCAGAAACGGAAGTAATGGATGGGCATGCCGCAAATTCACAATTTTGTCCAGTACGGCTCACATATGATCCATCGGGACAAAGTTTAGCTTCTTGAGTGCAGGCTACTGATTTTGCGCCTGTCGTATTTGGCGAAACAGTTGTCGGGGCTGGGGCGATAACGCCAGTGGACGGCGCCTGGATATTTGATGTTTGCGCGAAAGCAACACCGCCAAGAAACATAAAACCAATAATAATGCTTATTGTTTTTCTCATATTTTTATTATTTTGCTTTGATACCTTAATTTTATCGTGCGCATGGGAGGCGTCAAGTGGTTTGCAGCAACTTTTTCAACATAATAAGCGCCCGCCTGTGCCTTGATTTTATGGTGTCAAGCGATTCTCCAAGAGATTCGGCGATCTCGCGGAAATTAAAGTGATCATTATAACGGAGAAATAAAACCATGCGATATTTGGGCAATAATTTTTCCATCGCTGAATTCAATATCCGGGCCATATCGGCTCTTGCGAAAAGCTCATCCGGCAATGGCGCCGTATCAACGAGCCTCTCCAGAAACGCATTTTTTCCTTCCCCATCCTCAAGCTCAGAAAATGGTATGGATTTTTTCTTTTTTAAAACATCTATGCAGGCATTTTTGGCAATGCTGAAAATCCAGGTTTTGAAGCTTCTGTTCCGGTCGAATTTCTTAAGATTCCGCCAAACTTTGACAAAAACATCTTGCGTGATATCCTCGGCTTCCTGAGAATTTCCGACATATCGATAAGTAAAACTGAAAATCGGCTTAAGATAGCGCTTAATCAAAATTTCCAGCGATTTCTCGTCGCCTTTAAAATATGCTGCTATTAATTGTTGATCTGATTGCTTTTGCATAAGCACTCGGGTCGCCACTCGCTCTCGGTCAGTCGGGTTGCGCCGATAAAAAATTGTCGTGGCGGAGGAGGTGGGATTCGAACCCACGAGAGCTTGCGCTCGTACGCTTTCCAAGCGTATGGAATAAACCGCTATCCGACTCCTCCTAATAATAATTCAGTTTAAAATGTCATAGTTCTTAATGCCCTAACCCTATCTCCTGTAGGCGGATGGGTCATAAATAATTTAGTCAAACCATGGCCTTTCAATGGATTTGAGATGTAAAGATGGGCTGTGGCTTGCTGGGCGCATTTCATAGGACTCTTGTCAGCACTGATTTTTTCCAGGGCAGAAGCCAAGCTATTTGGGTTAAGAGTTATATGGGCAGCGGAAGCATCAGCTAAAAATTCTCTTTTCCGAGAAATAGCCAACTGAATCAGCATGGCTGCCAGCGGAGCCAAAATAGCAGCTGCCAGTCCCAAAATCATTAAAGGCCCTGAACCGCTCCGACGGCCTCCGAAAATCTGACCCCATAAAAACATTCTTGATAAAATTGCCACAAACCCTACCAAAACTACGACCATAGTTTGCAGCAACATATCTTTGTTTTGAATATGGCTAAGCTCGTGGCTAATAACGCCTTCCAATTCCTGGCTGTTCAGCTTGGTTAAAAGCCCTTGGGTTAAAGCAACGGCCGCATGATTTTTGTTTCTTCCCGTAGCAAAAGCATTGGGCTGCTGCTCTCTGATTAAATAAAGCTTGGGCAAAGGCAAGTTAGCTTTCAAGCAAAGATTCTTTACTATTTTATATATTTCGGGAATTTCAGTTTCTTTGATTTCTTGAGCCCTGGCTATTTTCAAAACAATCTTGTCAGAAAACCAATAGCTGATAAAGCTCATTAAAACGCTGAAAATTACGGCAAAATACAAAATATCAACATTGCCTAAAAGCTGGCTGAAAAGATAGCCAACGCCAATAACTAAAATGAAAAATCCCAATAAAAGAAAGCTGATCTTTGTCTGCATAGCTATGTAGAATTATATTCTATTTTAAGCTTTTTAGCAACCAAAAACCCGCCGGATACGGCGGGCGTTAAGCTGCTGATTTCAATTAGAATCCCATACCCATGGGAGGCATCCCCGGATTTTCTTTTCTCTCTTCCGGTTTTTCAACGACTAAGGCCTCGGTCGTTAAAAGCATACTGGCTGCAGATACGGCGTTTTCCAAAGCGCTTCTGACGACTTTTGTCGGGTCCACTATGCCTGCTTGCATCAAATCTTCAAAAACATCGGTTAAAGCATTATACCCGAAATTTCCTTCTTTTTTTAAAACTTCAGCCACAATGACCGAGCCGTCTTTGCCGGCGTTCTGGGCAATTTGGCGAATGGGTGCTTGAAGAGCTCTTTTAATGATTTCTATGCCGAGCTTTTCATCGCCTTCAATCCCCTCAATACTTTCTAAAGCAGATAAGGCGCGGAGCAAAGCCACTCCGCCTCCAGGCACCACTCCTTCTTCAACCGCCGCCCGAGTAGCAGCTAAAGCGTCCTCTGTCTTATGCTGTCTGGCTTTTTGTTCAACTTCAGTAGCTGCTCCAACTTTTATCACAGCCACTCCGCCGGCTAACTTGGCCAGGCGTTCTTGAAGCTTTTCTTTGTCAAAATCAGAAGTTGTATTTTTAAGCTCGTTTCTTATTTGGCTTATTCTGGATTCAATATCTTCTTTTGATCCCTTGCCTTCAACAATGGTCGTATTTTCCTTGGTTGAAATAACTTTACCCGCATGGCCCAGCATTTCCAATTCAACCTTATCCAACTTCAACCCGATCTCTTCTGAAATAACTTTGCCTCCGGTAACCGCAGCAATGTCTTCCAAGAGCTCTTTTTTCCTGTCTCCGAATCCGGGAGCCTTAACGGCTAAAGCATTGAAAACTCCTCTAATCTTATTAATAAGCAAAGTTGCTAAAGCTTCTCCCTCAATTTCATCAGCAATAATAACCAGCTCTTTTTTGCCTGTTTGAGCTATTTTTTCCATGGTCGGTAAAATATCCTGCAAAGAAGCTATTTTCTTATCGGTGATCAAAATGTACGGGTCTTCAAAAACCGCCTTCATTTTTTCTGCGTCAGTTATCATATAAGGAGATACATACCCTTTATCAAACTGAAGCCCTTTGACTATTTCTTTCTGTATGCCGAAAGTTTTTGATTCTTCAATAGTTATCACTCCGTCCTTGCCAACTTCTTCAACCGCTTGGGCTATTAAATCACCCAGTTCTTTATCTTCAGCTGAAATAGTGGCCACTTGAGATATTTCCTCTCTGGTTGAAATAATCTTTGACATTTCCTTGAGCCGGGCCACAACCGCTTTAGCTCCCTTTTCAATGCCTTTCTTAATACCCAGAGGATTTGAACCAGCCGTAACATTTTTAAGCCCTTCAGAAATAATGGCTTGAGCCAGTAAAGTGGCGGTAGTTGTGCCGTCCCCGGCCACGTCATTCGTTTTCTCAGCCACTTCTTTGACTATGCTGGCTCCCAGATTCTCTGCCTTATCCTCCAATTCAATTTCTTTAGCAATGGTCACTCCGTCGTTAGTAATAATTGGCGAACCAAATCCCCTATCTAAAACAACGTTCCTGCCTTTGGGACCTAAAGTCACCTTAACCGTATCAGCTAACTTATCAACGCCTATTTTTAGTTTTTTGCGAGCTTCCTCGCCATATTTAATTAATTTTGCCATATACCGAGTTTTTATTTATAAGTTCGATGGTGAAGAAGAGGACTAATTCCTCTTCGCCTTATTCTAAAATCGCCAAAATGTCTTCCTCTTTGGCTATTAAATATTCTTTTTCTTCTATTTTAATTTCATTGGGACCGTATTTGGTGAATAAAACTCTGTCTCCTTCCTTAACTTCAAGTTTGATAATTTCTCCCTTGGAGTTTTTCTTACCCGGGCCAACGGCAATAACTATCCCTTGCTCGGGATGTTCTTTTTCCGATGTTCCTGGAAGAAGAATGCCGGCTTTGGTTTTCTCCTCCTCTTTTACCGGTTCAATAAGAATATGGTCTGATAATGGTTTGATTTGCATAATATTTCAGTATTAATGATTAAGACTTTTTTGTCAAGTACCGAACGTTAGTGAAGGTCGAAAAGAAGTAAAGCTTCTTTGAGTAATTAATTAAAGGGCTCCGACATTATTGGGGCCCTTTATTTATAAGAATATTCTTGTCCTATAAAGACAAGGATTTTTTGCTCAACAGATTCTTGACTTTCATCCTCATCAACCGCAATGTTCAATACCTTCGGATGCCTTATATTATCTTCTTCAAGCCAATATCCACCGGTAACTCCAAGAGGAATAAACTCATAAATATTCTCCCTCACACAAACAACATAAAAATCAACCCCTTCAAGTAAATCTTCTTGAGTAAATTTGGCCATTTTTAAAAAGCTAATAATTTTCCCTTTTTTCTGTAAGCTCTCCAACGCTTCAAGAAACTTTTGCTCTCTTTTTAGACCGAGGAGTTGACTCTTGGACGAGGCCGGTTCCCTTTCTTGAATTTTTGCTAATATTTCTTTTGCACGTTCTCCTCTCCTTTTCTTAATAGGGAAAATTTGGCGCCAGCGTATTTTTCTTTTCTCTCGGATTTTTCTTTTCTTTCGTTTTAACAATTTATCACCTCTCTTTCTTTGATAAATTCAATGTACAAATTCTATCTTAACACGCTTTTCAAATATTGTCCAGTATGGCTTTTTTTATTTCTGATAATATCTTTAACCGAACCTTGAGCCACAATATATCCGCCTTTATCTCCCCCATCCGGCCCCAAATCCAAAACCCAATCAGCGTTCCTAATGAGATCTAGATTGTGTTCAATAACGAGTACGGTGTTTCCTTTTTCCACCAAGCCCTTTAAAACTTGAACCAGTTTTTTAATGTCGTCAAAATGAAGTCCGGTTGTCGGTTCGTCCAAAATATACAAGCTTCTGCCGGTGGCTTTTTTAGAAAGCTCGGTAGCCAACTTGACCCTTTGAGCCTCTCCGCCGGAAAGCGAGGGAGCGGGCTGACCCAAGTGTATATAGCCCAAGCCAACCTCGTTCAATGTTTTGAGTTTTTCTGAAATGCCGGTGATGTGCTTAAAAAACTGCGATGCTTCTTCCACTGTCATTTCTAAAATATCGGAAATGTTTTTGCCTCGGTATTCAATTGACAGGGTCTCTTTATTAAATCTTTTGCCTTTGCATTCCTGGCACTCTACGTAAATGTCCGGCAGAAAATACATCTCTATTTTTTTAGTTCCCTGGCCTTCGCACGCTTCGCACCTGCCTCCCTTAACATTAAAAGAAAATCTGCCCGGACCATATCCCCTGATTTTGGATTCCTTGATCTTAGTAAAAAGGTCCCTAATATATGAAAAGATTCCTACATATGTTACCGGGTTGCTCCTAGGGGTTCGGCCGATTGGCGATTGATCAACTAAAACAACTTTGTTTAAGTGTTCTGTCCCTAAGATGGCTTTGTGCTTGCCCGCTTCTTCTTTAGCTCGATAAAACTTTTTCAAAAGAGCTTTAGCTAAAATATCATTGATTAAAGAAGACTTGCCCGAGCCCGACACTCCGGTTACGCAAACAAACCTGGCTAAAGGAATTTTAACATCAATATTTTTCAAATTATGCTCTCGGGCTCCTTTAATAATCAAATAGCTTATTTTATTTGATTGATGTTCGGTTTTAACTTCAATTTTCTTTTTTCCCGACAAATATTCGCCGGTCAAGGTGTTTGATTTAAGAATAGCTTTAGGCGTGCCCTGAAAAACAATCTTGCCGCCATATTTGCCGGCCCCCGGACCCACGTCAATTATTTCATCGGCCGCCATAATCGTTTGAGGGTCATGCTCAACCACAATGACCGAATTGCCGATCTGTTGCAGCTTTCTCAATGTTTCAATGAGCCGTTTTTGATCTCTCGGATGAAGACCGATTGAAGGTTCGTCTAAAATATAAAGCACTCCGGTCAGCTTTGAGCCGATTTGAGTGGCCAGCCGTATTCTCTGTTCTTCTCCCCCGGCCAAAGTGCTGGCTTTTCTTCCCAAGGTTATATAGTCTAGTCCAACGTCAAGCAAAAACTGCAAGCGATTCAAAATTTCTTTAATAATCGGAGAAGCTATCTTCAACTCATTATCTTTAAGTTTTAAAGAAGCGAAAAAAACGCTGTTCTTTTCAACCGGCATTTCGACAATCTGGTTAATTGATTTTCCTCCGACCGTCACCGCTAAAACTTCCTCTTTCAATCTTTTACCATGGCACTGCTCGCACTCTTTTTCAATCATATATTGTTCGATCTCCTGGCGCGTGTAATCAGAATCGGTTTCATGGTACCTTCTTTCCAAATTAGGAACCACTCCTTCTATTTCGCCTGACCCATACAATATCAAGTCAATGATTTTCTTGGGCAGCTCTTTTACCGGAACATCCAAATCAAAATTGTGTTTTTGCGATAAGTCCTGCAACTGCTCCCAAAAATAACCCTGCCTGCCGGCAGGCAGGCCTGCACTGCCGGCAGGCAGGCCTGCACGGCCTATTTTATGAGAAGCATGAGCCCAGGGGAAAATAGCTCCTTCAGCAATAGTTAAATTAGTATTGGGGATAACAAGTTTTGGATCAACCTCCAGTTTTTCTCCAAGTCCCTGGCACGAACCGCACGCTCCATAAGGATTATTAAAAGAAAAAAGCCGAGGCTCTATTTCCGGCAAAGAGGTTGAACACTCTTCGCAGGCAAAATGTTCTGAAAAAACAATGTCTTTGAATTTTTGGCCTTTAAGCTCCAAGGTTTGAGATATTATGACTATGCCTTTACCAAGCTTTAAAGCGGTTTCAATAGAATCAACCAACCTCGGCTTATCTAATTCCTTATCTAAAATGAGCCGGTCCACCACAACTTCAATATTATGCTTCTTTGTTTTAAGCAATTCAAAATTTAAAGACTCTTCCACTTTATGAACCGTTCCATTAATCCTTACCCTGACAAACCCGGCCCTTTGCACTTCTTCAAGTATGCCTCTATGCTCCCCTTTCTTACCCCGGACCACCGGACCCAAAATAGTGATTTCTACGTCCTTAGGAAGTTTTAAAACCTGCTCGGTTATCTGATCTATTGTTTGGCGCGATATGATTTTGTGACATTTGGGACAATGAGGAATGCCTATTCGGCCGAACAAAAGACGGAGATAATCGTAAATCTCGGTTATTGTGCCAACGGTTGAACGAGGATTATGAGTTGATTTTCTCTGGTCTATTGAGATGGCCGGAGAAATGCCTTCGATGCGGTCAACATCCGGTTTTTGCATAATGCCCAAGAATTGCCTGGCATAAGCAGACAAGCTCTCAACATATCTTCTCTGGCCTTCAGCGTACAAAGTATCAAAAGCCAAAGAAGATTTTCCAGAACCCGAAAGACCGGTAATAACTACCAGTTTGTTTTTTGGAATGTCCAAATCAATGTTTTTTAGATTATGAACTCTGGCTCC
>JAUYKD010000035.1 GCA_030700195.1 Candidatus Nealsoniibacteriota bacterium
CCCATACTTAAAAACACTTATGCCATACCGGTCTATCAAGAACAAATTATGGAAATTGCCAGGGAACTTTGCGGGTTTACGCTCGGAGAAGCAGATGTTTTAAGAAAAGCTATCGGCAAAAAAATCAAAAAGCTTTTGATGTCGCAAAAAGAAAAATTCATTGAAGGAGGAATTAAAAACGGCATAAACAGAATTATAATTGAAAAAATCTGGTCATGGATTGAACCTTCGGCCAGCTACAGCTTCAACAGATCACATGCCGCTTCCTACGCTACCATCGCCTACCAAACCGCCTTTCTCAAGGCTAATTATCCGGTGGAATTTATGGCGGCCGTTCTAACTTCAGAAAGAGCAGACACAGAAAGAATCGCTGTTTTAATTGAAGAGTGTAAAAAAATGGGGGTTGAAGTTCTGCGCCCTGACATTAACGAAAGCTTTATGAATTTCAGCGTAGTGCCGCAAAAAAACCAAATAAGGTTCGGACTTTTAGCTATTAAAAACGTTGGCATTAATATTGTTGAAACAATAATATCGGAGAGAAAATCGCAAGGTCCTTATAAATCAATCCAAGACTTCGTTTCCCGTATTGCCTCGCGCGATTTGAATAAAAAATCAATGGAAAGCTTGGTTAAAGCGGGCGTATTTGACGCTTTAGAAGAAAGAAATAAGCTGCTCAATAATCTGGAGAAATTATTGGAACAAGCAAGAGAAAATCATAAAACAAAAATCAACGGTCAAAAGGGCCTGTTTGATGGAATGGGATTTACAGCCACCTTGGTTTTAAGCGAGACGCCGGCCGCCACTTCTTCCGAAAAGCTGACCTGGGAAAAAGAATTGCTGGGACTTTACGTCAGCGGTCATCCGTTAAAAAACTTCAAGGGTCTTTTGGAAAAAAAGTCCTTAACCATTAGCAAAGCTTCCCAAACGGCCGTGGGAAAACTCGTTAAAGTTGGAGGTATTATTTCTGGCATTAAAAAAATTATCACTAAAGTTGGCAAACCCATGCTTTTTGTCGGACTAGAAGATGAAACGCAGAAGATTGAAGTGGTTGTTTTCCCGTCAATAATTGAAAAAAATCCGACCATCTTCCAGGAAAACAAGATTGTCTTTGTTTCAGGTAAAATGGACGCTAGAGACGGCGTGCCCAAAATCATCTGTAATGAGATCGAAGAGATATTAGATATAAAAGAAAACTAATGTATCTCTTCTCCGCCTTCATTCCGCTATCGCGGAACTCGGCGATAGAAGAAATCGTAGAAAAATGATATATTAAAATTGATATATTAAAATCATATGGAAATTAAAGTAATCCGCCATTCTTTGTCTCATATTTTAGCTTATGCCGTTCAGGAACTTTACCCTGGAGTTAAGTTTGCTATTGGACCAGCAATTGAAAACGGCTTCTATTACGACTTTGAGCTCAAGAAACCCTTAACTCCCCAAGACCTGCCGAAAATAGAAAAAAGAATGAAAGAGCTGTTAAAACAGAATATTGAATTTAAGAAAAAATTAATATCCAAAGCAGAAGCAAAAAAGATCTTCAAAGGCCAACCCTATAAATTGGAACTGATAAAAGAACTAAAAGCTGGTAAAGCAACCATCTACGAGTCTGGTGGATTTTTGGATTTATGCGCTGGCCCTCATATTAAATCAACCAAAGAAGTTCCTTCAGACGCTTTTAAGCTAACGAGATTGGCCGGCGCTTACTGGAAGGGTTCGGAGAAAAATAAAATGCTGACCAGAATTTACGGCCTGGCTTTCAATAGTAAAAAAGAGCTGGAAGAATATCTTCAAAGAGAAATTGAAGCTGAAAAAAGAGACCATAGAATACTTGGCCAGAAGCTGGAACTTTTCTTATTTGACGCTGACGTTGGAGCAGGACTGCCTATTTGGCTACCCAAAGGAGCGACAATCCGCCATATTATTGAAGATTATCTCTATCGCGAATTATCCCAACAAAACTATCAATGGCTCTATTCCCCGCACATCGGCAACCTGGAATTGTGGAAAAAATCAGGACACTGGAACTTCTATAAAGAAAACCTCTACTCCCCAATAAAAATAGACGAGCAGTATTATTTATTGAAGCCCATGAACTGTCCCTTCCACGTCAAAGTTTACAATTCAAAAATCAGAAGCTATCGGGAACTGCCCTTATATTTTACCGAACTTGGCACGGTCTACCGCTACGAAAAATCAGGGGTCTTACACGGATTAACAAGGGTCAGAGGCTTTACCCAGGATGATGCCCATATTATCTGTACTCCGGACCAAATAACACAGGAAATAACAAAACTGATAAAACACGGCCTTCAAATACTGAAAGTTTTCGGCTTTGAAAACTTTGATATTTATCTGGCAACCAGGCCGGAGAAATACACAGGCTCACTTAATGACTGGCAAAAAGCAGAAAATTCGCTTAAATATGCCCTTAAAGAGCTTAATTTAAAATACAGCATTGACCCAGCTGGAGGCGTTTTTTACGGCCCAAAGATTGACATTAAAATCAAAGATGCTTTAGGCAGGCCCTGGCAGTGCACTACCATCCAGTTTGATTTTAATCTGCCTGAGCGTTTTCAAATGTCGTACATTGACCAAAAAGGCGTAAAAAAGAAACCACATATAATTCATCGGGCTTTATTGGGCTCGCTGGAAAGGTTTATCGGAGTATTGCTTGAACATTATGCCGGAGCCCTGCCCTTTTGGCTTTCTCCGGTTCAGATCTGGGTTTTGCCCATTGGCAAAAACCACGAGGCCTACGCTGAAACCGTTGCCCAAGAATTAAAAGAAAAACAATTAAGAGTTGAAATAAAAGACGAAAACGAAACTCTTTCTAAAAAGATTAGAGAAGGAGAAATGCAAAAGATACCCTATATATTGGTGGTCGGAGATAAAGAAATAGAAAGTAAATCAGTCGGAGTTAGAGAAAGAGGCAAAGGAAACATAGGGACAATGAAAGTGGATGATTTTATAAATGATTGTCAAATTAAAAATAAAGGTCGAATTAATTAATCTAATTTAGTATATATATATGGATATTATAAAAACATCTTTAGTCTGCCTTTTCGTCTTATTGGCCGGCGGGTTTGTTTTAGCTCAAGAGGCGGATATTTCCCAAGGAGTAGAATCAACAATAGCTCTTGACGAAGAGGTGAGCGCAGCAGATCTTGGCATCGGAGAACCGAATATTCTGCCAGACAATTCCTTTTACTTTATTAAAAATTGGATAAGAAGCGCCCGAATGGTTTTCACTTTTGACGCTGTTAAAAAAGCCGAGCTAAGACAGAAATTCTCTAACGAAAAACTAATAGAAGTAAAAAAGCTAGTAGAGCAGAATAAAGATTCCGAAATCATAAAAAACGCCACGCAGAACTATCAAGACGAAGTTGAAAAGATAAAGCAAGAAACGGAAAAAATAAAAGAAAAGGCGCGAGAAAACGAACAAGTCGGCAAGTTTTTGGATAAATTCATCCAACAGCAAGCCCTTCACGAAAGAATTCTACAGAAGCTTGAAACCCAGGTGCCTGAAAAAGCCCTTGTAAAAATACAAGAGGCAAGAGAAAGTCATCTTGAGAGATTTGGAGAAGTTATGAATAAGCTGGAAGATAATAAAGAACAACTTCAAGAAAGAATTGAAAATAATCTGCAGAAAATAAAAGGCAGCGAATTTAAAGAGTTTAAAAATTTAGAGCTGCTCAAAGAACTTGAAGAAAACGCTCCTGAAGCTGCCAAAGAATCCATAAAACGGGCCAGCGATAATTCCCTGTTAAAACTACAAAAAAAGACTGAAGAGATACCGGCCGAAATGCTTGAAAAGTTCAAAATCTACACCGAAAAAATCTCCGGAGAGAAAGAAGGACAGATAGAAATCCTGGAAAAGCTCAGAGAAAGATTAATAAAAACACCTGCCCTCCAGCAAAAAGTCATTGAATCTACGGAGGGGCTTTTGAAAAAAATAGAGGTTAAAAAAGAAAGTCAACCGCAACCGCAAATCCAAGTACAGCCTCCAGCGCAAATACAAGAAGAAAATGAAGCAAGTGAGATTAGAAAGAAAATGGAGGAAACACAGCAAAAATTACAAGAATTGCAAGGACAGATAAAACTCCAACAATAAACAGCCAAAGACCATCCCGGAAAACAGCCCTTGATAGAGCTGTTTTTCTGTTGTAAAATAGATAATTATGAAATATTTTATCATTACCTTTGGCTGTACGATGAGGTAAACCTCATCTTTCAACCTTCAAAATAATGAATTATCATATCATTACCTTCGGCTGTCAAATGAACAAAAGCGACTCCGAACGGATTGCGACCTCTTTAGAAAAGAAAGGATACAGTCTTGCTTCAAACATGAAAGAAGCTGATTTGATTGTGGTTAATATGTGCTCTGTCAGACAATCGGCCGTAGACAGGGTCAACGGCCTTATATTAAAATTAAAAAAAATGAAAGCCCTGCCTGCCGGCAGGCAGGTTAAAACAGCGCTTACCGGATGTATCTTAAAAAAAGACAGAAAAAGATTTAAGTTTGACGAAATTTGGGACAGTAAGAATTATTTTGATATTACGCCGACCTGCCAAAGCAAATCATCAGCTTTCGTCCCTATTTCCAATGGCTGTAATAATTTCTGCTCTTACTGCGTAGTTCCTTTTGCTAGAGGAAGGCTCGTTTGCCGGTCCCACCAGCAAATCATAAAAGAATTTAAAAGGCTTATTAAAAATGGTTTTAAAGAAATATGGCTTTTGGGACAGAATGTAAATGATTATAACTCCCCCAGCGATAAATCTATCAACTTTGCCAAGCTTTTAAAAATGGTTAATCAGATTCCCGGAGACTTTTCTATTAGATTCATGTCTCCCAACCCGAAGAATTTTACCAATGAGCTAATCTCTGCCATGGCTGAATCAAAAAAAGTTGCCAAATATCTTAATTTGCCCGTCCAATCCGGGGACGATGAAATATTAAAGAAAATGAAAAGAAGTTATACGGTAAAACAATATAAAGATTTAATCAGAAGAATCAGAAGAAAAATGCCAAAAATCAACCTCTCCACCGATGCCATTATCGGCTATCCGGGAGAAACAAAAAAACAATTCCAAAACACGGCTAAGCTCTTTAAAGAAATAGGATTTGATATGGCTTATATCTCAAAATACTCTCCAAGAAGCGGCACAGCAGCTTTTCAAATAAAAGACAATATTACTTTAAAAGAGAAAAAACAAAGAGAAAAAATCTTGAGAAAACTTATTAAAAAACATGAACCCCGTTAGAAGTTTAAGAATTTAAAATTTTTAGAAAATTTTATAATTTGAGTTACTAAAGTTTTTCGTCAATAAAAATTAACTATGTTTAATAATAAATATCGCACAATAGAAAAAGCAACTTCTAACGGGGTGAATAAACTAATTGTTGTTTTAGGCCAGACTTCCTCAGGAAAATCAGAAATGGCTGTAAAGCTGGCCGAAAAATTCAAGGCTGAAATTATTTCAGCCGATTCAAGACAGGTTTATAAAGGCATGGATATCGGCACGGGCAAAGTGACCAAGAAAGAAATGAAGGATATCCCCCATTATCTCCTTGATGTTGTTTCTCCGAAAACAACTTTTACTGTTGTTCAATATAGAAAACTCGCCCTGAAAGCAATCAACTTAATTTTTAAAAAGAATAAAACGCCGATCATTTGCGGAGGCACGGCTTTTTATATCAAAGCTTTGATTGACGGAATTTTAATCCCAGAGGTTAAACCAGACTGGCAATTAAGATCAAAGCTCGAAGAATTAAGTACAAAAGAATTATTCAAAAAACTGAAGAAAATTGATCCAAGAAGGGCCAAAACAATAGAAAAACAAAACCGCAGAAGGTTAATCAGAGCCATTGAAATTGTTATAAAAACAAAAAACCCGGTTCCTCTCTTAGATAAATCTCCCCTTCCTTATCCTGTTTTAATAATCGGGATTAAAAAATCTTCCAAAGAGTTAAAGATATTAATTAAAAAACGTCTTTTAAAAAGATTAAAGCAAGGAATGGTGGATGAAGTTAAAAAATTAAGAGCATCCGGCGTTTCCTGGAAAAGACTGGATGATTTCGGTTTGGAATACCGCTATATTGCCCGGCATTTAAAATCAGGCCTCCCCTATGCTGAAATGATAGAGCTTATACAAAAAGAAAGCGAACACTTTGCCAAGCGTCAAATGACTTGGTTTAAACGGGATAAAAGAATTCATTGGGTTAAAAACTATAAAGAAGCTGAAAAACTGACAAAGAAGTTTCTAAACTAAAACCAGCCGCGGAACACGGCTGGTTTTTAGTTCTTCCGCACTAGGCTGCGAGGGCTAGAAGAAAGATATAAGACCACATCAATCGGCCTCTTTCTCCTTCGCAGCCTGGTGAGGAAGAGGTAATAGTGAAAGTTTTCCGATCACCGTCAACTATTACCTCTATCCCTGCTGTGGAGAAAAGTTGATCGAAGGTATCAAGATCCCCGATAAACAATTCTTCGAATGAATAAATTTTCATTCTTATCCTCCTTGAATAAAGATATTATAGCACATCAAGCTAGTTTGTCAATAGCTTCTTCAAAATCTGGCTAATAATACCAGGGTTTGCCCTACCCTTGGTCTGCGACATAATTTGACCTATTAAAAACTGGAAGGAATTAGTTTTGCCCTTTTTATAATCCTCCACCGCTTTGGGGTTCTTTTCTATTGCTTCTTCCACGGCTTTTTTAATATCGCCTTGGTCGGTAATTTGAGTCAAGCCGAACTCTTTAATAATATTAGATGACTCTTGACCGGTAGAAAACATTTTCTGCAAAACCACTTTGGCTATCTTGCTTGAAATTTTGCCCTGATTAATTAAACCAATAAACTCCACAAAGTTCTTAGGAATTATCTTGAAATCCTTATCGGAAACTCTCTTTCCCTTCAATAAGCCCTGCAAATCGGTAATAATATAATTCGCACAAAGTTTAATGATTTTTGGATCCCCTATTTCTAAAGCTACTTTTTCAAAATATTCTCCCAGGGCCCTGTTTTGAACGAAAATCTCAATATCTTTATCCTCCAGCTTAAACTGCTTTTTAAAACGCTCTCTCTTTTGCTGGGGAAGTTCGGGTATTTCATCTTTAATTTTTTGAATATCTTGGGGTGAAAAACTAAGAGGCGGCAAATCCGGCTCAGGGAAATATCTATAATCGTGAGCTTCTTCTTTCTCTCTTTGAGAAAAAGTTATCTCTTTGGAATCGTGCCAGCCTCTAGTTTCCTGGACCACTTTCTTGCCTGCTTCAAGGACTTTTGTTTGGCGCTTAATCTCATAATCAATGCCGTACTCAACCGACCTGAAAGAATTCAAGTTTTTAATCTCTACTTTTGTGCCGAGCTTTTTGCTCTTTCTTAAAGTTATATTGGGTTCCAGCCTCATCTGCCCTTTCTCCATATCAGCATCTGTAAGGTTGTGTTAGCGCAGATTCAACCGCAATTCTTCAGCAAATAATCTTGCTTCTTTAGCTGAGGTAATATCCGGCTCAGTAACCAATTCCATCAAAGGAATACCGGCTCTATTAAAATCAACCAAAGAATAATCAACTCCGGCAGGATGCAATAATTTACCGGTATCCTCTTCAAGATGAACCCTGGTTATTCTTATTTTCTTATTTAAAATATTTAAAAAACCGCCAAGGCAAAGCGGTTC
>JAUYKD010000042.1 GCA_030700195.1 Candidatus Nealsoniibacteriota bacterium
ATATAATTTACCTCCGGCAGCAAAGTTGCCGGTAGTGGTGGCATCGCCCATGATATTAAAGTTTCCTTCTTGGGTGGAAGATGATTGGGAGATAAAGCCCTGCTGGAAAGTGGCTAAACCAGAGTAAGTGGAGGTGACAGAACTAATCCCATAGGTGACGGTTAATTCACCGATGGTGCTGGTGGCGGCACTCATACCATAAGTCAGAGCCAAATCAGCAAAAGTAACAGAGTCAGTAGTTTGAACCGGCTGGTTCATTAAGTAAACCTCGGTGGCTCCCTGGCCGGTGTTGAGGGTGCCTGAAATAATAATGTTGCCCTGAACAGCGAAAGTGTCGCTTGGAGTAGTGCTGGCAATCCCCACATAGCCAGTTGATTGATCAATATACAATGCTCCCCCGGCAGCAAAGTTGCCGGTGGTGGTGGCATCTCCCTCCACTCGGAAATTGCCAAGAATAGTGGAGGAGGCATTTGAAATAAAACCTCCGGCAAAGTTTGATATTCCGCTGGTGATGGTAGTGGTGGCTGTGCCGTCAGTAGAAACAGCGATATCGCCTCCCCAGACCGTCAACTTGTCTGAAGGATTGTCTGTACCAATGCCCACATTATCTGTAGTAGATGCCAATCTAACCACTGCGCCATCATCCACCCAGCCTCCAGCTATTCCCCCTTCTGCCAAGTTGCCGTAAATAAGTCCTGAAACATAAATATTCCCCTGAATTCCCAATTCATGAGAAGGAGAGGAAGTGGAAATTCCGATATATCCATTATAAGAATCAACAAAAAGAAGGGGTGTATTGCTATCGCTGGTGGTCCCAAGGGCTACTCTTCCCCAAACGTCCAAATCATATCTGGGGGAAGTGGTGGCAATGCCAAATCTGGCATTTTGAATAGTTAAATAGTCCGGAGTTTGGTCATCAAAAACTAAACGGCCGGTGGTCGAACTAAAACCAATCCATTTGTCATCTGTCATTTGAATATTTCCTGAAAATTCTGTATTGGTGGCGTTGATATTATCAACATAAACATTCAGCCAAGAAGAAGCAGGAGAACCCAAACTGTAATAGGAAGGTGTTTCAGGTAAAATACTTCGAGAAACCGTAGTGCCCAAAACCGTTAAGCCGCTGTAAAAAGTGCCGCTGCCTCCGGTTGTATTAGCAGCTGGCACAACGGCTGTTGTTCCAGTAGCGCCAGTGTCGGTGTATGAAGTGACGGCTGTCTCCCAATATTGATCTTCGGTTTGTTGGGTTCTGCCGTAAACCCGGTAGCTGGTAGCCCCGGTAATCCCATCCCAAGAAATTGCCACTGCGGTAGTGGTTGAACCATCTGCGGTTGCTGAAACCTCGGTAGAGCTGCTAGTTTCGCCATTACTATTAAGAGCGGTAACCACATAATAATAGGTATCAGCGGACAAAGTTCCTGA
Source organism: Candidatus Nealsoniibacteriota bacterium (assembly GCA_030700195.1). Lineage (GTDB taxonomy): Bacteria > Patescibacteriota > Minisyncoccia > Minisyncoccales > MHMH01 > JAUYKD01. The sequence continues at coordinate 1,423 of JAUYKD010000042.1, forward strand.
AGTGGTGGCTTGGGCCGAAACATTAGAAGGAATAGAAAGCGCATTAACCGTTAAATCACCGGCGTTAAGAGTAAGGTTGGCCGGCGAAGATAAAACAACATTGCCAGAAAAAGTGGTAGCCCCGGAAAAAGTGCTATTCCCTGCGACAGAAAGAGCGCTTCCTAAAGTGGTATTACCTTCTACATTTAGGGCATCTTGAAAAGTAACGACTCCCTTAACGCCTAATGTTTGGCCGACGCCGATGCTTCCCAGAGTGCTTATATGGCCCGTAGCGCTAACGGACCAATTTTTAGTATCGATTAATCCAACATTATTTCCTCCTCCTCCTAATCTAAAAGAGGCGTATTGCCCCAAAAATCCGCTGACATTCAATCCCCCCACTGAAATGTCATTGAAAGTATTGTTTCCGTTGGAAGTGACAAAATGAAGATCGAAATCGCTGGCATTCATGGAATCAATCATATCGGCATTCAGATTGACAATTAGATTTCGATTGCTTGTAATAATTGTTCCCGACCCGAGATTAAGATCAGCTCCCCTGGTTTCAATTCCGCCCAGAGCTTTGGTTAACCCTTGAATTTCCGCATCGCCAAAAACTCCCAAATCTCCATAAACAAAAAGGTTATCTAAAAGTTTAGCCGCTCCTCTAATCAAAAGCTCTTTACCCACCTCTACCTTTCCCTCTAATTTAACGTCTTCATAAGTTATGTTTCCATTCTTAGTTACAAAAGCCAAGGTAAAATCTCGGCTGGAAAGATTATCTAAATAATCAGCGCTTAAATTTTCAACCGTGGTGGTGGAATCAACCACAAAGGGCGCTACTCCCTGCTGAACCCAGGAACGCAGCTGGCCTTTAGTTTCTATATGGCCGTAAATAGAGATATTGCCGCTTTTATCTAAAAGTAAAACCTCATTAGCATGGGTGCCGGGCCTATATCCCTGAAGAGTAGTGGCATCTTTAAAAAATTGCTGAAGAGCTAGGACTGCTTTATCTAAATTTCCAAAACTTATTCCCCCCACCAGAAGTAAAAAAATAATAAAAGCTGCAACAGAAACCAGAATGGCTTTCGACGAAGAATGAAAGTATTGATTTGCCGCGCTATTAATTTGAGAGATTTTTGCCGTAACCCCCAAGGGAGGCATTCTAGCCTCTATCGCCTGAAGAAGCCTTTCTAATACTCTTTCTTCAATCGGTTTCTCTGGTTTTACTGATTTTTCTGATTTTTCTTTTATTGTTTCTTTTTCCGGTATCTCTTTTGCCAGCAGAAGAATTTCTTCTTTTTCTTTTACCTCTTTTGGCAACTGCGCTTCTTCTTTTATTTCTGCAATAAATGCTTTCTCTTCCAAAGCTTCTTCTTTTTTAGAAACTATAATTTTTTCTTTTGGAAGAAATATTTTAGCTTTTTCTTTGAGGGCTTTTGATTTTTTATTTATAAAAGAGGGAAAGTTTTTAAGAGGATTAAAAAGCTTTCTAAAGAATAAATATTTTTCTTTTTTAGCTCCACCCAACTTTAGAACATCCCCCTGCATGGTTCTTACCATCTGAAACTGAACTTGCTTCTTTTGTTGGTCTTTTTCTTTAATCTCTGACAAAACTAAATCCGGCTTTTCTCTCCCCTCTGCTCTAATGGGTTCTATCTCTGGATGTTCTGCTTTTTTCTCTTCATCCTCGTTAGATTCCGGCGAAAAATCTTTATCTCCAAAAGGAACAGAATTGGCCAATAAAGCTTTCCCTTCCTGAAAATCCGGTTGAGAAAAATTAAATAACTTTCTAATTTTCCCTCGGGCGATGAAAACTTCGTTTTCATCTTTAATTTCACCTTCGCGCCGCTGTCGCGGCGCTCGGTACTTGTAAGAAGAATCAAAAAGATATTTTGGTAAAACAATTTTAATCCCGTGATCAGTTAAATATTCTTCCAGAGCTTCCTGGGTTATATACCAATTTCTACCAAATTTTTTTGCCGCTATTTTACCCTGCCTGGCAAGAAGACTTAAATACTCTTGAGAATAGGGAGAATTTTTAGCTGCCTCTGTCAAACTAATATACCCTGGCTTTACCTCTACCAGTTTTTTTCTAGTTTTTCTTTTATTTTTCTTTTTTTCGCTATTCATCTTATTTTTATTTAAGCAGTCTTGACATTTATTTGAATTTGAGTAAAATAATAGATGAGACCCCAATATAAAATCCCTTTGGGTTTAGTAGCTTTAAGTAAGATTTTTGCGGGGTCTTTTTATTTATAATTTTATCGGGGTATGAATTCAATTTATTGACTTATCCGATATCATATCGGATGGATTCATTTATTATCGTTTTTTAAAGTATACGTGTCAAGATAAAAACTGTGGATAACTAAAAACGGCTTTTGAGCCGTTAAAGTGGTCTTATTTTATGATTTTTTATTTCAAGTCTATTGTCTTACCGGGGATCATCTTTAGGCCTTCATTAAAAATACTGCTAACATTGGCTATTTGCCATTGAAAATATTGATTAAAAACATCGAGGTTAATGAAAATTCCGGTAATTATTAAAAACCCGACTACAACTAAAAATACCGTTATCATTGTATTCGACTTCCAAAATCTAATACCGGAGCTTTTTTGAATCTCTTGGATGTTTCTACCCGAGTATTCCTCCACCCATTCCCTGGTAGTGGCCCAATTTCTACCTATCTTCGCCGCTTTCAGTTTTCCTTGCCTAGCTCGCAGTTTCAGGTAATCTTGGGAATGATGGCAATATTGTGTTGCTTCTTTAAGAGAAATGTATTGCATAAGTTTATTATCAAATATGTAAAGGATAGTGTCAATAATCAAAACTGTGGAAAAGTATCCGATAACGGATACTTTGGATTATCCCTAACCCAATAAGGTTAACTATCAAACTGCTTCCTCCATAACTAACTAAAGGCAAAGGAATACCAATAATCGGCAAAATCCCAAGATTCATACCAATATGAATAAAAATCTGAGAAAATAAAAGAAGGGCCATCCCTGAACAGAAAAGACGAGGAAAGTTTGTTTCAGAATTAAGCGCTATTTTTATAATACGCCAAAGAATAACAAAAAATAGGATTAAAAGAACTGATATACCCACCAAACCGAACTCTTCGGCAATGGCTGAAAAAATAAAATCTGTTTGGGACTCTGGCAAGAAGCCATACTGAGTCTGTGAGCCATGTAAAAAACCCTGGCCAAAAAGTCCGCCAGAACCAATGGCAATCTTTGCTTGAACTTTTGACCAATTAGCTCCTAACGGTTCGTCAAACGTAATAAAACTCGATATCCTTTCTTTTTGATAATCCTGTAAGAAAAAAGACCAGCTAATAATTGATATTAAAACTAAACATAAAATTAAGAGAAGGAAAAAGCGTATTTTTACTCCGGAAACCAGAAGCATTGCTAACCACATGGCAATTAAGATTACCACCTGCCCAAGGTCTGGTTGAAGAAATATAAACACAGAGGGTATGGCAATATAAAGGCCTGAAAATAAAATATGTCTTATTCGATATACCTCAATATGACGCATAGAAAAATACTTGGCAAGCAAAATAATCAAAATAATCTTTAAAAATTCAATCGGGTTAATAGATATAGGTCCAACCTTATACCAACCCTTAACTGCCCTGATTTCCGGGGCAAAAAATAAAAGTCCAAGCAAACTTAAACATCCAATAATGTAAAGGATAAAAATCAAGTGGGGCTCGTTCTTCAAAACACGCCAATCCATAAAAGAAATAGAAAGCATCAATAAAAGGCCTATAGAAGCAAAAATGACCTGTTTTTGAAAGTTCAGGAAATCACCCTTCCCTATCGAAGAACTATAAAGTGATAAAAGGCCTATGCTTATTAATAAAACCGTGCAAATAAGTATAGGCCAATCAAAACGCCGGAAATGAAGAGCAATATTTCTCATAAATTTATTGTAAACTAAAAAAGACCCCGATTCAAGGGGACTAGAATGAAAAAGCCGAACCTCTTTCAGTTTTATCTAAGCATTTTTAAGAACTCCTGCTCTTTGATTATCCTAACTCCGAGTTTCTTTGCTTTATCTAGTTTAGAACTCGGGTTTTTACCTAAAACAAGGAGATCTGTTCTAGAAGATATTGAAGAAGAAGGGTGCCCGCCAAGCAGCCTGATTTTTTTGTGCGTCTCTCCTCTGGTCATTGAATCAAGTGAGCCGGTTAAAACAAATGTCTGGCCATTTAACTTTCTCCCAAACTTCTTTGAAGGCAAAATTTTGATTCCGGCTCTGAATAAATCTTCAACCATCTTAAGGTTATTTTTATCCCTAAACCAGTTATAAATACTCCCAGACACTTCTTTGCCTATATCAGACACCTCTTCCAACTCTTGTTTTGAAGCGTTTTTCAGCTTATTAATGCTGTTGAAATACTGAGATAGAGAAATAGACGTCTCCTCCCCTACATGACGGATACCTAAAGAATAGATAAAACGGCTAAAAGTCAGCTTTCTACTATATTGAATGGCTGAAATTATATTGCCAGCTGACTTATTAGCAAACCTTTCTAAGGGAATTAAATCTCCCTCTGCCAGCTCAAATAGGTCAGAAGGCTGAGAAACTAGATTTTCATCCATTAATTGGCCGATAATCTTCGGCCCAAGTCCATTAATGTCAAATGCTTTTTTGGAAACAAAGTGATAAAGGAATTCTTTTCTTTTTGCTCGACAATTAACACTCGGGCATCTCCAAATCGCTTCTTTTTCAGGCTTTTGAAGATTAGAGCCGCAAACAGGGCAAGCGCTTGGAAACTTGAACTCCTTTTCTTTGCCGGTTCTTAAATCCTTCAGAACTCCTACCACGGCCGGAATAACATCTCCGGCTCTCTCAATAATAACAGTATCTCCGATTTTAACTCCCAGCCTCTTAATTTCATCCTCATTATGAAGAGTGGCCCTGGAAACAGTCACCCCGCCAACCTGAACCGGCTCTAAAATAGCCACCGGCGTTATAGCTCCTGTCCTGCCAATCTGTACTTTTATGTCCTTAATTTTAGTGGTGGCTTGCTTGGCTGAAAATTTAAAAGCTCTTAATCCCCTCGGACTCTTCCCGGCCACTCCGAGCTTTTGATTTAAATCATTATCATTTACCCCAATAACTAATCCATCAATCTGAAAGGGCAAGTCATCTCTCTTTTCATTAAGCTTTTTCCAGAAATCAACGACCTCATCAATAGTTTTGCATTCTCTCCCCTCTTCAGTTTTAAACCCAAGAGCTTTTAGAATCTGATGCTCTTCTGAATGCTTTTTTTGATTTAAATCAGCCATTAAATCATAGGCTAAAAATTTCAATGGCCTTTGGTCAACCAGCCTTGAATTTAATTGGCGGATTGAGCCGGCGGCCAAGTTTCTGGGATTAGCATAAGAAGAAAGTTTTTTCTTAATCCTTTCTCGGTTAAACCTTTCGAATTCCTTTTTCTCCATATAAACTTCCCCCCTAACTTCAACTATGCCCTTTTCCTCTTTTTGCAGCTTTAAAGGAATACTTTCTATTGTTTTTAAATTCTGGGTGACATCCTCACCTATTTGGCCATTGCCCCTGGTAGCTCCTGTTTCTAAAATCCCGTTTTTATAAATCAAAGAAACTGCGAAGCCGTCAATCTTTGGCTCGCAGAAATAATTTAAAGTTTTTCCAGGCGCTAATCTTTTTAAATATATTTCCCAGTCCTTGAGCTCTTCTTCAGAAAATATATCCTCTATGCTTAACATGGGAATTTTATGCTCCACTTTCTTAAATCCCTTCAATGGACTGCCTCCAACCCTCTGGGTCGGAGAATCAGGAGTAATCAGCTCGGGATACTGCTCCTCCAATCCTTTAAGCTCGCGCTTTAAAGAATCTAAAGCAGCATCGGAAATCTCCTGCTTATCTAAAACATGATATAAATAACGATGATAAGAAATCGTTTTTTTTAACTTCTCTATTCTTTTTTTAGCCTCTTGCTTTGTCATATCAGTAGGTTATTTCAATCGCTCTCCTTGTCCCTTGATACGAGCCAACTGACTTTACACAATAATGGGTGGCCGGACAATTAATCGTTCCGCCTAAAGTGACAAAAACCTGATAGGTTGCGCCGTTGGAAGATAATTCGGTTTCTGGAATATCTGATGGATTATTCCTATCAAGTAAAATTCTCTCTATTCCGGCATCTGCCGCAGAAAGGGCAATAACCGAATTGCCTATTCCTCTTATTGTTTTGGTTTGTCCGATGAAAATAGTGTTCAACCCTAAGGCCACGCTTAGTAAAATCGCCATAATCATAAAAGAAATATAAAGGGAAATCCCTTTTTGGTTATTTTCTAACATCTGGATTGCGCTGTGAAATAGTGGTTTGTAATTCTATCTTTGCTCCTTCTCGCCCTTCAATCTTTAAAAACAAACTGACTCTCGGCTGTCTGTCATCAGGATATTGTTCTTCACCCGTAAGAACGATTGAAAAAACCAGCGCTTGCAGGTTGCTGGAGGTCAAATAGTTCTGGTTGCCTGATTTAATTTCTTTGATTCTTCCCCCGTCCAAACAAAACTGCTGACATTCGCCTTTATAGTTCAAAAACTTGAGACACTGACCGGCTGACCCATAATTTGTTTTAGCGCTTCCTGTACAAACGCCGGTTAAGTCCTTTTGGGCCATCCTGGCTGTTCTTGACATATATTCCATTAAATAAGAAGACTGGTCTAAAACTTCCTGCATAGCTAAGGTATAACGCTGGCTTTTAAGTACGGAAATAAAAACACCTGAACCCGCTCCCACCAATAAGGTAAAAATACTTACAGCCACCAGCATCTCAATGAGGGTAAAACCCCCATTTCGCCCTCCACTCTTTGAGTGTTCGTTTTCTATTAAAGTGAATCCTTTATTAAACATAATCATCGCCAATTATATAAATTTGTTTGAGCGGTCGCCTCATGTGATCTTCCCCGCTCATTCCAAGAAACATTAGCCGTAACTTCAACTATATTGTCTTGGGCAAGATTAATTGAGGTTGTTCTTTGGAATTTACTAAATCCAGTTGAACAAACCGGCAAGGTCGTTCTTTCAGGAGAACAACCAACGTATTGAGCAATATAAAGAGCGTCGGTTATAGTAATATTTTCTCCATCTATGACCTTGGCCCTGTTCTGTTGGATTTCGTCCAAACTAATAATATATGATAAAAACTCGGAAATCATATCAGCGTCTTCTAGAGTAACGACTCCATCCATATTAACGTCCCCGTACGAGTCGCAAGGAGGCAAAGAAGGAACAAAACAATCGTTAGTCACTCCGTCCAGCCAAGAACTTCCTTCTAAATAATTAGTATCTCTAGTATTTCTGACTACTTCGAGCTGCTCTTGAGCCAGATAAACGGCCTCAAGCCTTGAAACAGCTAATGAAGAAAACGAAATAATGCTTTGAACCAAGCTAAAAGCGCCGACTGACCCTACGGTCAAGAGAAATATCGCGACAATAACCTCTATTAAGGTAAACCCCTTATTCAACATAAATTAACCCTGCTTTATTAACATAAACTGATTTAGTTTTACTTAAATCATTCTCGCTAGCCAAAATAATCTTTATCCAGCCAGCCTCAGCAATACCTCCCGGAGAAAAACGAATCTCCGGGTCTGGCGGGATAAAAGTAACCCACATATTATTAACAGAACCCCTTGTGTCTGTTGTCAGCGTTTTAATAATTACACCTTCCTCTATATCTATTGTTTCAATATCATAATCATTAGAACTTGGCCCAAGGCCATCAGCATTGCCGTCTCCGAATAAACGGTATTGTTTTGGCTCTGTTTCTCTTAAAAACCGCATGCCATAGCCGCCTTCGGGCACTTCTCCGCCAGTTTTTTCTAATGAAAAATAAGATGACATAGCCATCTCCTGCGTCCTTCTTAAGTCCTGGGACAGCTTATGAGCCGCTCTTTCTAAGGTCAATTGCCGATCGCCTATTCGATAATTTGGCAAAACCAAAGCAGTCAAAAGCACAATAATACCGGTGACCACCATAAGCTCTATTAAGGTAAATCCTTTGTTTTGCATAATTAAATGAAAAAATTAAAATACCAATCAGCAATCATCTCCCCAAAAAACATGGCCACAAGCGCTCCTATGACCAAAAATGGTCCAAAGGGCACTGCTGATTTTAAGGTTTTCTTATTAAAAGCAATCAGCCCTATCCCTATTATAGCACCTGTTAAA
>JAUYKD010000049.1 GCA_030700195.1 Candidatus Nealsoniibacteriota bacterium
TGATATTGAATATAATTTTCCTTTCGGCTGGCACGAAATAGAAGGTATTCATAATCGGGGGGATTATGATTTATCCAACCATTCAAAGCATTCGGGCCAGGATCTTAAGACAGAGGGCGTATTCCCATATATTATTGAAACTTCCGTTGGCGCTGACAGGTCGTTTTTAGCTTTTCTGATTGAAGCTTACAGCGAGGTTAAAGGTGGTCGAACCGAGACTACGGAGGCAGTTAAAGAGGTTGAAGTTTTATTAAAACTTAATAAGAAACTAGCCCCGATAAAAGCAGCTGTTTTGCCTTTGGTTAAGAATAAGCCGGAGATTGTCAAAAAAGCCAGAGAAGTTTATGAGATGCTGAAGCCGCATTTTCCTGTTCAGTATGACGAGGTTGGCTCAATCGGCAGAAGATATCGTCGGGGAGACGAAATTGCTACCATTTATGCTATAACGATTGATTTCGATTCTTTAGAGAAAAAAGACGTTACCTTGAGAGATAGGAACACTATGAAGCAGGAAAGAGTAAAAATAGACAAACTGGTAGGCATCTTAAAAGAAAAATTGGATGGGCGATGAATCTTTGATTCATCTTAATCTTCGCTTCCTCTGGAAGCTCGGTCAATAAATTTTCAATTTATGATGTTCAAAAAAACTACTCTTAAAAATGGTTTACGGATTATTACCGTGCCGCAAAAAGGGGCAGGAGCTGTGACTGTTTTGGTTTTGGTTGGGACGGGATCTAAATATGAGGCAAAAGAGACAGCCGGCATTTCCCATTTTTTAGAGCATATGTTTTTTAAAGGAACGAAAAAAAGGCCCGACAAGCTGGAAATAGCTGAAACCCTGGATAAGATAGGGGGGATGTATAATGCTTTTACCGGGGAAGATTGTACGGGTTATTTTGCCAAAGTAGCCGCCGGTCAATTTGATCTGGCCTTGGACTGGGTTTCAGATATTTATCTTAAAAGCATTTTACCCGGAAAGGAAATCAACAGGGAAAAGGGTGTAATTATTGAAGAGATGAATATGATTTATGACAATCCGATGTTTCATGTCATGCTTTTATGGAGTAAGCTTTTATATGGCGATCAGCCTGCTGGCTGGGATATTCTCGGGACCAAAGAAAGCATCATAGCTATGGATAGGCAGAAACTGTTAAATTATATGAAAAGCCAGTATACCGCCTCAAACACGGTTGTTTGCGTGGCCGGAAATATTAAAAGTAATCAGGCCATAAATAAAGTTAAAAAAAGCTTCAGTTCAATTGATTCTGCCGAGCCTTCAAAAAAGCCGAAAGTCATTGAAAGGCAAACAGGGCCGGAATGTTTGATTTTTGAGAAGCAAACCGATCAGACTCATCTTTGTCTTGGAGTAAGAACGTATAATATTTTTCATCCGCAAAGATACGCCCAGGATATTTTAGGAGTAATTTTGGGAGGGATGATGAGTTCAAGATTATTTATGGAGGTTAGAGAAAAATTAGGACTGGCTTATTACATCAGCACCAGCGTTGATATTAATGAAGATACCGGATTTTTATTAACCAGAGCGGGAGTTGATAATAAAAAAGCGGAAAAAGCGGTTTCTGTTATTTTGAAAGAATATAAAAAGATTTCTTCTGAAAAAGTGCCGGAAGCAGAGCTTAAAAAGGCGAAAGAATATGTTAAGGGAAAAATGGCTTTGGGGTTAGAGTCTTCTGACGCCTTAGCTTCTTTTTACGGATTGCAAGAGCTTTTGGAAAAAGAAGCCTTAACTCCAAAAGAAATATATGATAAAATTGATCAAGTTTCATCCCAAGACGTTTTAAAGGTGGCTCGAGACATTTTCCAGCCAAAGAAAATGAACTTAGCTTTAATCGGACCTTTTGATAATAAAAAGACATTTGAGAAAATATTAAAATTATGAACCCCGTTAGAAGTCCTAGTCAGAAAAAATTAAAGAAATTTTTTCTGCAAGGCAATAACAGGGGTATAACTAATAATCGAAGTCTATTCTGAAATTGGCGTCCAACCATATAAGACAGACTTCTAACGGGGTGAATTCTAGAGTATTAGATATTTCCTGGGAAACTATATTGAAAATGGCCATTGCCTTCTTTACTTTTTATCTTCTCTATTTAATCAGGGATATTTTGGTTTGGGTCACTTTTGGGCTGATTCTTTCGGTTTTATTCAACCCGGCGATTGATTTTCTACATAGAAAATACTTCCCCAGGGTTTTTGCCACTATTTTGGTTTACGTTCTTCTTTTCGGTTCGCTGAGTTTTCTTATTTATTCTGTCGCCCCCATTTTTATCATCGAGATAGAGCAGTTCTCCCAGTTTTTTCCCGAATACTTTGAAAAGATTTCAATACCGTTAAAGAGCTTGGGGATCGAGGCTTTTGATAGTTTTGAGAACTTCACTAATGTTCTTGAGCAAGGGCTGAGTAATGCTTCATCTAATATTTTTAGCGCTATTGGCGTTATTTTTGGAGGTATTTTTTCAGCCATTACTATATTTACTATCGCTCTCTTTCTTTCTTTGGAAAATAAAGGAATAGAAAAAGTTTTAGGCATTCTTGCCCCCAAAAGACACGAAGCCCTGGTTTTGAGTCTTTGGGAAAGGTCCCAAAAGAAAGTCAGCGGCTGGTTCGGCGCCAGAATTTTAGCCTCTTTGTTCGTCGGAATTATGACCTATATAACGTGTTATGTTTTAAATGTTAAATATGCTGTTTCTTTCGGGCTCCTCTCAGCAGTTTTAAACCTTATTCCGATTATCGGTCCGGTTGTTCTCGGGGCGGCGGTTGTTCTTTTGATTGCCATGACTTCCTGGACAAAAGCGATATTTTTCCTGGTCGCTTTTATTATAATCCAACAGATAGAAGGCAATATTTTAAGCCCGGTTTTAACCAGGAAATTCATTGGCTTGCCGGCTGTTCTTGTTTTAGTTTCGCTTATGGTCGGAGCTAAATTATGGGGGCTGATGGGAGCGCTTTTGGCAATTCCGATTGCCGGAATCATGTTTGAATTTTTGAAGGACTTCTTAAAAAAGAGAAAGGAAGAAAAAGAAAAACCTGAGTTTTTATAAAATGAGCATTTTATATATAGTGGCAACTCCCATCGGGAATTTAGAGGATATTTCAAAAAGAGCCCTCCGAACATTGTCGGAGGTTGATTTAATTTTGTGCGAAGATACCAGGCAGACAAAGAAACTATTGGAGCGTTATCAGATTAATACTCAGACCTTGAGTTATCATCAGCATTCAAAACCGGCTAAAGTTGACGAAATTGTTGATATGCTTAAACAAGGAAAAAACCTGGCTTTGGTTTCTGAGGCCGGAACGCCCGGTATTTCAGATCCTGGCAGTAAGCTCATTGCTGAATTAACCAAATTTGAAGATCAATCAATAAAGGTGGTGCCGATTCCCGGTCCCAGCGCTTTAACCGCCGCCGCCAGTCTGGCCGGTTTTTCAATGGATAAGTTTATTTTTTTAGGTTTTCCACCGGTTAAAAATAAAAGACAGAAATTTTTTAAAGAAATGGCTGAGTTAAAATATCCGGTGATATTATACGAATCGCCGCACCGCATTATAAAAACCCTTATCTCGTTAGGAGATAGGCAAGTGGTTGTTTGCCGGGAGTTGACTAAAAAATTTGAGACGATTTATCGCGGAACAGCTAAGGATATTTTAAATAAGTTGGGGAAAGAAGAAATAAAAGGAGAGTTCGTTGTTATAGTAAAAAGAAAATAGCAATTGCTACTGCAGCGATTTGGCTTGTAACTCCCCAAAAAGGGGACATTTTTTTATTTTCGCAAACAGCATTGATTGCGTTGTGTAATTTTCTATGTTTAGCCAACAGCTTGTTTTTAGGAAAGATAAAATAGAGTAAAGTTGAGCCGTCGGGACTAATAGCTATAAAAACGGCAACTAAAATAAGAGGGCTGTAGCCGATTGTCAGAAAAACAACAGAGAGGCCGAGCACAATATCTGTAAAAACCTTAAGGAAGTCTGGCCACGATTTATTCCAGCGCCCGTTTTTCATATTTTCGATCAAGTACTCTTTCTGCGGGAAAACATCTAAAAAATAATGGCTTAGAAAAACCAGAATAAGCCCCAATATTGGATTTTGGACGTTCGCTATTATGGCTGCGCCGACTAAAAGATGAGGAGTTAAAAGCATGGAAAGTCAGCGAAAATATGATAAGATAGACTAATGATATTATAACATATGGCCAAGAAAAAGTTTTACATTACAACCAGCATCGCCTATACCAATGCTCCTGTCCATATAGGGTTTGCTTTAGAGTTGGCCCAGGCTGACGTGATAGCGCGCTATCATCGACTTTTGGGCGAAAACGTCTTCTTTTTAACCGGAACGGACGAGCACGGCATTAAAATTGCCAGAGCCGCTGAAAAAGCAGGAAAAACGCCAAAGGAATTTACCGATGAAATATCTTTGCAGTTTAAAGAGCTTACCAAGGTTTTGAATATCTCTAATAATGATTTTATCAGGACGACCGACCAGAAAAGGCATTGGCCGACCGTTAAAAAGGTTTGGTTAAAACTAAAAGAAAACGGCGATATTTACAAAAAGAAATACAAGGGTTTGTATTGTGTGGGGTGCGAAGCTTTTATAAAAGAAAAAGATTTAGTTGAAGAGAAATGCCAATATCATAAAACCAAACCAGATATTATTGAGGAAGAAAACTATTTCTTCAAACTTTCAAAATACGCGTCTCTGGTCAAAAAAGTTATAGAGACCGATAAAATAAAAATTATTCCAGTTGTTCGCAAGAATGAAATTTTAAGCTTCATCGAACAGGGGATAGAAGATATCAGTTGCTCAAGGTCAAGGGAAAAATTAAAATGGGGCATACCGGTTCCAGATGACGACAGCCAAACCATTTACATATGGTTGGAGGCTTTACTTAACTATCTTTTCCCGAAAAAATATTGGCCAGCTGATGTTCATTGTCTTGGCAAAGATATATTTCGCTTTCATGTCTTACTTTGGCCCGCCCTGATTTTTTCGTTAAAACTGTCTCTGCCAAAAGCCATATTAGTCCATGGATTTATTACGGTTGATGGGCAAAAAATATCAAAATCATTGGGGAATGTGGTTGACCCTTTTGAGCTGGTTAAGAAATACGGAGTTGATCCGGTTAGATATTTTCTTTTAAGGGAGATTCCTTCGACCGAGGATGGAGATTTCACTATTGAAAAGTTTGAACAAAGATACAATGCTGATTTAGCCAAAGGTTTAGGCAATTTAGTTTCAAGGGTGGTGACAATGGCCGGCAAAATTAAAAGCCAAAAGATAAAGAGTAAAAATCAGGAGGTTGATAAGGCTAAAAAAGATTGGCAAAAGTCTTTGGACGAATTTAAGTTTAACGAGGCGCTGGCTGTTATTTGGGGGTTAATTGGCTGGTGCGATAGATATATTGAAAAAGAAAAGCCCTGGGAAACTAAGGACGAGAAAGTCATCAATGATTTATTGTTTACATTAAGCAATATTGCTGAAATGCTCAAGCCGTTTTTGCCCGAAACTTCGGAAAAAATACTTGAGCAGATAAAAACCCTGCCTGCCGGCAGGCAGGTAAAAAAGGGGAAACCGTTGTTTCCTCGTCTTTAATGTTGATCAAAGAAAATAAAGTTTCTTTTCAATTCTTCGCTGCCGCTCGGCTGATTGATACTCACGCGCATTTAAATTTTAATGCTTTTGAAAACGATGCTGACGAAGTGGTTCGCCGGTCTTTAGATAATAACGTTTGGATGGTAAATGTCGGCTCGCAGTATTCAACCAGCCAGAGAGCGGTTGAGATGGCTGAAGAATATCCAGAAGGAGTTTATGCTTCAATCGGTCTGCATCCTATTTATGCATCCGAGCAAAGTGAAGGATTAAGAAGAGAACATAGTTCTCTTTGCACCAAAGACGGATTCTCGCGCGATAAATATCAAAAGTTGGCTTTATCAAAAAAAGTTGTGGCTATTGGAGAAATCGGGCTTGATTACAAAGCAGAGTATATTTCATTTAAGGAAAAACAGAAAGAAGTTTTTCTAGAACAGCTTAATTTAGCCAAAGAACTTAATTTACCGGTTATTTTGCACTGCCGCATGGCGCACGACGAAGTTTTGAATATTCTTAGCGATAAAAATTATAAAGAGGTTAAAGGCACAGTTCATTGTTTTACCGGAACTTGGCAGCAGGCTGAAAAATATTTGGCAATGGGATTTTATCTTGGGTTTAACGGAATAATCTTTAAGTTTAATTCCGAGGAAATAATAAAGAAAACCCCTTCAGATAGGATATTAGTTGAAACAGATTGCCCTTATCTGACTCCGTTTCCAGAAACGGGCCGCAACGAACCTCTTTATGTAAAGCATGTGGTAGAAAAAATAGCCGGGATTAAGGGTCTGGCGAAGAGAACTTCATTCTCTTCTTCACCTTCGTTTTTACGAAGTAAAAACTCGGTCTTTGAAGAAATAGCTAAAATTACTACTGAAAATGCCAAAAGATTATTTAAAATCTGAAAAACCATAGAAATAGAAATCAGCTTGAAAAAGCTGATTTTTTTTGGTAGAATGAAAAATATGGAGTCGTATAATCCTCAAAAAATTGAGCCGAAATGGCAACGATATTGGGAGAAGGAGGATTCTAATAAGGCAAAGGATTTTTCTAAAAAACCAAAGAAATACATTCTTATTGAATTTCCTTATCCATCAGGAGACGGTCTTCATGTCGGACATGTAAGATCTTATGCCGCTTTGGATGCTGTTTGCAGAAAGAAGAGAATGGAGGGATTTAATGTTTTATTTCCTATTGGCTTTGACGCTTTCGGTCTGCCAGCGGAAAACTACGCCTTAAAAACCGGCGTTCATCCTCAAACAGCCATTGATAAAAACATAGCTACATTTAAAAGGCAGCTGAAAAGCTTAGGCCTTTCTTTTGATTGGTCAAGGGAGATTAATACTGCCGACCCCAAATATTATAAGTGGACTCAGTGGATATTTCTTAAGTTGTTTGAAAAGGGCTTGGCCTATCAAGCAGAAATACCCATTAATTGGTGCCCTTCTTGCAAAATCGGCTTGGCTAATGAAGAAGTAATTGCGGGCTCTTGTGAAAGATGCGGGGCAAAAACCGAAGAAAAGAGATTGAAACAATGGATGATAAAAATTACAAAATATGCTGACCGGCTTATTGAGGACTTGGGGGAAGTTGATTATCCCGAAAGAGTAAAAGCGCAGCAGATAAACTGGATTGGCAAAAGTTATGGGACCGAGGTTGATTTTAAAATTGATAATTCCGACAAAAAAATAACTGTTTTTACCACTCGAGTTGATACTCTTTTTTCGGGCACTTATTTAATCTTGGCGCCCGAAAATCCATTAGTAAAAACTATCACCACAAAAGAGCAAAAGGAAAGCGTGGAAAGATATATTAGAGAGGCAGCCAAGAAAAATGAATTAGAGCGCGTTGATACAGAGAAAGAACGAACAGGGGCTTTTACCGGAACTTATGCCATTAACCCGGCGACTAATGAAAAGATACCGATATGGATAGCTGATTTCGTCTTAGCGCATTACGGCACCGGCGCTGTTTTTGCCGATGCCCACGATCAAAGAGACTTTGAAATGGCTAAAAAATACAACATTCCTTTGAAAATTTCTTTAAGGCCGAAAAACGAGGAGCTTTGGGAAAAAGTGAAAAATCTGGAAGTGTGTTATTCAGACGAAGGAATTTTAGTGAATTCGGGACAGTTTGACGGGCTGACGTCTCAAGAAGCGATAAAAAAGATTACCCAGTGGCTTGAAAATAAAGAAACGGGCCGGCCGGCCATCCAATACAAATTGCGGGATTGGGTATTCTCGCGTCAGCACTATTGGGGAGAGCCCATCCCTATTATACACTGCGAAAAATGCGGAGTTGTGCCGGTGCCTGAAAAAGATTTGCCTCTCAAGCTGCCTTATATTGAGAAATACCAGCCAACAAGCACCGGAGAATCTCCCTTAGCCAACATATCTTCCTGGGTAAATGTTAAATGCCCGAAATGCAAGAGCCGGGCTAAAAGGGAAACAGACACTATGCCTAATTGGGCCGGCTCCAATTGGTATTTTATGAGATACTGCGATCCAAAGAATAATAAGGCTTTGGCTGATGTAAAGAAATTGAAATATTGGATGCCGGTTGATTGGTATAACGGAGGAATGGAACACACAACTTTGCATCTTTTATATTCCAGATTCATTTACAAATTCCTTTTTGACATTAAGGTAGCGCCTGAATCAGAACCGTATAAGCGGAGAACTTCTCACGGTATTGTTTTGGCGGACGATGGCAGGAAAATGTCAAAGTCATTTGGCAATGTTATCAATCCGGATGGTATCATTAAAAAATACGGAGCAGATACTTTAAGAATTTACGAGATGTTTATAGGCCCTTTTGATCAGCAGGTTGCTTGGTCAATCCAGGGGGTTAATGGAGCCGCTCGTTTTTTGAATAAGGTTTGGCAAGTATGTTTTGAATGTTCTAAGAATAAAAAAAGCAGTCCTCAAATATTAAGGGCCGTTCATTCTCTTAATAAAAAAATTGATGGAGACTTAGAGATAATGAAATTTAATACCATTATTTCAAGTTTTATGCAGTTTATAAATTTAGCTCAAGAGAATAAAAAAGACGTTGGCCGGGAGACGATTGAAAAAACGCTTATTTTGCTTTCTCTTTTAGCTCCTCATTTTGCCGAAGAGGTTTGGGAAAAATTAGGCCACAAAAAAAGCATCTTTTTTGAGAATTGGCCGAAGTACGATCAAAATATCATTAAGAAAGAAGAGGTAACTCTGATTATTCAAATTAACGGCCGGGTTAGGGATAAAATAGAGGTTAATTCAGATATATCTGAAAGAGAGGCAAAAGCATTGACATTAAGCCGAGAAAAGGTTAAAAAATATATATTGCAAAAAGAGATTAAGAAGGTAGTATTTGTCCCGGGAAAATTAATAAATATCGTAGTCGAAGAACATTAATTCTTCTTTATTCTTCGCTACGCTCAAATATTTAACTATGTGTGGCATAGTCGGTTACATCGGCAAACAAGACAATATCAAAATAGGGCTAACGGCCCTAAAACGATTGGAATACCGCGGTTATGATTCCGCGGGTTTTGCTGTTTTTAATGAAGAAAAAAACAAGATTTTTTGTTTAAAAAGAACCGGCCGGGTAGATGTTTTAGAAAACGAGATTAAAAACAGTAATTTCAGTTCAGATTTAACGGGCAGTCCTTCAATATTCCATACTCGTTGGGCGACTCACGGCCAAGTTTCAGATGCCAACGCTCATCCGCATTCTGATTGCCAAGAAAATATTTTCCTGGCTCATAATGGTATAATTGAAAACTACAAAGAGCTGAAGGAAATTCTTGAAAAGGAGGGTCACAAATTTAAATCAGAAACAGACACCGAAGTTATTGCTCATTTGATTGAAAAAAACTTCAAAGGCAATTTAGAAATTGCAGTCAGAAAAGCCGTAAAAAATCTTAAGGGCGCCTACGCTTTAGTCGTGATTTCTCGGGACGACCCGAAAAAGATCGTGGCCGCTCGTTTATCAAGTCCTTTGGTTATCGGTATTCCGGAGGATAACAGTAATGAATATCTGATTGCCTCAGATCAAACGGCCATTGTTCCTTTTACTAAAAAAATAATCAACCTTGAAGATAATGAAGTTGTGGTCATAGGCCAGGATAATTTCTTAATTATTAAAGAAAGGGAGCCGGAGCGATTAGAGATTGATGCAGATGATATCCAAAAAGACGGTTATCCGCACTTCATGCTGAAAGAGATTATGGAGAGCCCCGAAGCCGTGGATAATTCAATTAAAGGGAGACTTATTCCTGAAGAAGGATTGGCAATGCTTGGAGGATTGCAGGATATTGAGAAGGAATTAAGAAAAATTAAACGATTAAATATTGTAGGATGCGGAACCGCTTCGTATGCTGCTATGGTTGGTCGATATATGCTGGAAGAGTATGCAGGCATTCCCACAGAAGTGGATATTAGTTCTGAATTCCGCTATAGAAAGCCGATTTTAGACGAAGCAACGGCCCTACTCTGCATTTCCCAATCAGGAGAGACAGCAGACACCCTGGCTGCTTTAAGAGAGATTAAAAGAAGGGGGACAATGACCTTAGGAATTGTTAATGTGCCTGGCAGTACTATGACCAGAGAAACGGACGCTGGTATTTATAATCACATTGGCCCGGAAATCGGGGTGGCAGCCACGAAGTCTTTTGTTTCGCAATTAGTTATTCTTGCTTTATTTACTTTATTTTTAGGCAGGCAGAGGGGCTTAAGTTTAGTTAAGGGCCAAAGAATCGTTCAAGACATACAGGGATTATCCGGTAAGATGAGAGAATTTCTGGGAAAACAAAACGGTTCAATTAAGGAATTGGCCGAGAAATATTCTAAGTTTAACAACTTTATTTATCTTGGCAGAAAGTATAATTATCCTATTGCCTTGGAAGGTGCTTTAAAATTGAAAGAAATTGCTTATCCTATTCATGCCGAAGGATTTGCCAGTGGAGAGATGAAGCACGGACCTTTGGCTTTGGCTGACCCTAATTTCCCGTTTGTTTTTATTGCTCCGCAAGACAGCGTCTATGAAAAGAACCTTTCTAATATGGAAGAGGTTAAAGCGAGAAAAGCGCCGATTATAGCCATTGCCACCGAAGGGGATGAAAGAATAAGGGAATTGGCTGACGATGTTATTTATATACCAAAAACCAGCGAGATGCTGACTCCTATTTTGAGCGTTTTACCTTTACAGCTTTTTGCTTATCATATGGGAGTTTTAAGAGGGTGCGACGTTGATAAGCCAAGAAACTTGGCAAAATCGGTAACCGTAGAATAAGTTTATGGAAAAAACAATTTTAATCGGCGGAGCGGCTGG
>JAUYKD010000045.1 GCA_030700195.1 Candidatus Nealsoniibacteriota bacterium
TGCGGCTCAAAAATCTCCGGGGGAGCCGTCTTGCCGGTAAAAATATTAAAAGAGCTATAAAGAGAAAAAACTATTAAGCCGAGACCGGCTAAAAGCAAAAATAATCCTAAAATTGTTCTAATTGAGTTCACCCCGTTAGAAACCGTCTTTATATAGCTAATGACTAATTTCAGACGATTAATTTAGTTATATTACCCCGTCAATAGCAAGCAGAAAAAAATAAAAGATTTTTTCTGCCTTAGGTTTCTAACGGGGTTCATCGAAAAGTGAAGATTTTTTAATAATAATCTTATAAATATTCTCTATAAAATCGCCTCCGGCATAACCGATAATAAAAGCCAAAGCCGGGGTAAAAGAACTTAACAGAGTGAAGCCGATTTCTTTGACGGCCAAGGTCGCTACCGAACCGACAATGCCAGAAACAAAAAGCATCAGAAAAAAATAACTGGGCTTGAACTTCACCTCTTTATAAGAAAACTGGTGCTTAACAAAACCGACCAACCCTCTTAAAGCGCCGCCGCCGAACGCGGCAAAAATAATATAAATCATATTAAACTAACTAGCTGTCCAAAGGACAACTTAAATTAACCGGCCTTAAGGCCGATTTTTACATTTTGTATACTTTGTAGCCCTCTCTGACTTTTTGACTGATCTTCAGCCCGACTGAATCTCCCTTTTTGGCTGTTTCCACTTTTTTGTGGTCAACCTCCATTGAATCTACTGTCTGAATAAAATCAACTTCTCCTCCCGCAACCCTAATAGTGTCCCCCGATTTCAGGGGGCTGGATAAATCAATAACAGCTACTGAAAGATTGCTGAAGTAGTGAGAAATCTCACCGATTAATTTGCCTTCTTCCATAAATGAAGAATAATATTTATTATTGTTATTTCGACCTTTGTTTAAGATATTTGACTAATTTTTGAACCAATCTTTTAGGGTCGCTATCGTAAATTATTTCTCCCCGCTTTTTATGCGGACGCTTGGTTAAATCTTTAATAAGATCAGCCGTTCCCCCCGAGCCAATTAAAACTCCAACCGGCTTTCTGTCTTCGTAAGCTATGGTGAACTCGTTAAGCGTTCCCATTCGGCCGCAAGCCACAATAACAGCATCGGCCGCTCTGGTCATTAAAAGGTTTCTGCCTGAATAATCAAACCCGGTGTAAACCATAACGTCAAACTCGTCTGTGGGTAATTTATAAACCTTTTTATGCTCCAGCTCTGAAGTAGCCGGCGAAAACCCAATACTTATGCCGCCCAACTTATTGGTTCCTTGAGCCGCATAATAAGGGACTCCGGTGGTAGCTCCGGTGATTAAAACACAACCCTGTTTAACTATTTCTTTCCCCAGTTCTCTTGAAATATTTTCTATATTTCCGGAGCAATGACCTGTTTCAGCCGCTCCGCTGACTGCAATCTTATATTTATACTTCACCCCGTTAGAAGTCTATCTTATATAGTACAAAGCTAATTTCAGAATAGACTTCGATCACTGATTATACCCCGTTATTATAGAACAGAAAAAATTTCTTTAATTTTTTCTGCCTAAGACTTCTAACGGGGTTCATAAGTTTATTTTAGCATAAACAATACAAAACAAAAGTTTGTGCCCTCGGGCCGAATCGAACGGCCATCTTGAGCTTCGGAGGCCCAGGTTCTATCCTTTAAACTACAAGGGCTTGACAAATTAATTTTTATATGTTAAATTTCAAAAATAAACGGCGTATCTTCTAAAAAAGGAGGTAATCATGTCCGAAAAAAGACTTTTACTGTTAAGGTTTGAGATAAACCATCGAGAAACCTTTACGGAAAAAAGATGGTACACAAATGAAGGTGCTTTTATCCAGGCGACAAAAAAACAGTTTATAAAAAAGCACCCGAATCTTCCAATATTTTTCAAAGTATTGGAAATAAAAGATATAACTCCCTCCCCTCGTAAAGTCCCTCAACTTTTTTAACTTAGAGGGATTTTATTTTTTACGTGCCGCTTATAAACCTGCTGACATTTCTGATATTTAAAAACACTTGGCGTGCGAAAAGCGGTTTTGCCTTTTTTCGCCTGTTTGGAAGAATATTTCTTCATCAAGATTAATTTTAATAAGAAAAATGGGGAAGACGGGAAATTCTAGTAAAACCGGAACAAGGGACTATCTCTATTCCTTGTTTTTCAAGTTCATCTAAAAATAAATTTATTCCCAAAGAATCCGAAGATATATGTCCAGCTATAATAATATTTATATTGGCTGTTTCCGCTTCCTTCTTAGCTTCTTTTGATATGTGCATAGCAACAACCGTGCCAATGCCAGCTTGAACCATTTTTTCGTAAATCTTAGGAGAACCTTCAGTCCCTCCGGTAAGTTCGGTAAAAGCTATTTTACCGCAGCTATTTTCTTCGCTCCCTGAAGAAATTTTAGGCCCTGCTCCGATTTTTGTCGCCTCTTTGTACTCTGGAATTTCTTTTAACAGCTTTATTAAATCTTCCACCCTTTCTGGATTAGCTTGCTCTATTTTATCTTTCAAAAACCTGGCCATTAAATTATCGCAAGGAGTATGCAGACACATTAAGTTAAACCCAAGGAGTTTTGCCGTATCAACCGTTCTTTGATGGTTTGAGCCGTTAACTCCTCTGGCAACTTCAGAAATTCTCTCTTTCATCAGGCCTTCAGCCACATTTATCGGCACGCCGTATTGGCTTAAAATACCGCACTGCATTTCCATAACTTCGTGAAGATTAGCTAAACCCTTGCCTAAAGGATGGTGAGAAATAATTAAATCAATAGCCGAATCGCGAGATGAGACGAGAGAAGAAGCGGAGCCTTCTTCGAACTTGCCGATTTCCTTGGCCAGAAGTATTTCGGCCGGTTCAATGTCAATGCCAACCAAAACTCTTTTGATTTCTTTATCTTGAGCAATATGCAAAATTCTTGAGTCGGAAAAAGGATTTTCTAAAGAATCCTTATCAAAGCTTTCTTTTTGTTCAAGCGTCATCTTCTCAAACTTTTCCATTTTTCTTTTCAATAACTTTTCAACGCCTTCTTTGCCGCGGAAATCAGCCTCAATCCCTTTATTTATTGCCAGGTTGTATATTTCCCGTATGGTCATCTTTTGTATATAATTTATTTATTAATTCTTCTTGGGTTTTAATATCTAAAACTTCCCGGCGTATCCGGGCTTTTTCTTTGCGGATGTATTTGCGTAAAGATTTCGGCATGTTGTTTTTCATTTTTCTTTAATAATCTTGTATTATAAATTATTTAAGCAATCCTGTCAATTTATTATTTTCCTCTTTAACCGCTTCTCTGTCATCCCAGGGGATTTTCTTGCCACCGGCCACGCACATTAATGACTCTGAACCCTTGCCGGTTATCACAATAACGTCGTTTGGGCTGGCTATCTTTAAAGCTTTACTAATTGCTTCTCTTCTATCTATAATCTTTTTTGCCTTATTGCCTGCGCCTTCAGCTACCTCTTGAATAATTTTCATCGGATCCTCATCATACGGGTCTTCATTAGTAATAATTACCTCATCGCAATATTTTGAAGCTATTTTTCCTAAAACAGGCCTTTTCCATTTATCTCGTCCCCCGCCGCAAGCCCCTAAAACACAAATTAATTGCCCAAGCCGCAGCGAAGGGCGAAGAAGAGATTTATCTCTTCGCCTTGCGTTTTCCGGCTTGAGCGTTTGATAAACTTTTTCCAAAGCATTGGGAGTAAAAGCATAATCAACCACAACTTTGAACGGAGTAGAAATAACTTCTTCCATTCTTCCCGGCACTCCCTTAACTCCTTGTACTGCTTTTTTACAAACAGCCAAGCTGATGCCTTGCGATAATCCCAGGCAAATGGCAGCTAAAGCATTGTAAATATTGAATTTGGCGGGTAATTGGAGATTTAAAGCAATATCTTTATTATTAATATCTCCCTTATCAAAACCGTAAGTATATTTTTTCTTTGCTTTAAACTGTAAATAATATTGAGCGTTTTCATCATCAATATTAATAATATGTATTCCTTTAACTGTCTGGAAAAGCTTTCCTTTGGCTTTTTTATAATTCTCAAATCCGCCGTGAGCCTCAATATGCTCTGGAGTCAAATTGGTAAAAACAGCTGCCTGAAAATCAATAAACCTGTGGCGGTGCTGTTTAATACCCTCGGACGTTACTTCCAAAACCAGGTATTGGCACTTATTGTTGACAGCTTCTCTTAAAAACTTTTGTATCTGCAATCTGCCGGGCATGGTCATTTTAAGAACATTCTTTCTTTCTTTTTCAGCTATTTTGAATTTAATGGAGGATAAAGAAGCAACCTTATATCCAGCTTTTTCTAAAATATGAGTCGTTAAATCAACAACGGTTGTTTTGCCGTTTGTGCCCGTAACACCTATAACCTTAATCTTTTTTGAAGGAAAACCGTATATAACAGCGCCTAAAAAAGCAAGAAATAAGTGGTAAAAACTCAATAAAAACGAAGGTATAAATTTTTTAATAAGAGATTTCATTCTGTCTTGAGTGTAGCTAATTTGAGATAAAAATAAAAGGGCGAGATATAAGTGTCTCTGCCCTTTTTAATCAATCAATTGATCCACAAATTTGAAAAAAACATAAATCAAATTGTCTTTGTTTCAGCCACGCCCGGACCTTATGAAAAAGAAAAAGCCAAATCTCACATTGTTGAACAATTAATAAGGCCGACCGGGCTGTTAGAGCCGTCCATTGAAATAAGGCCGACAAAAAACCAGGTTAAGGATTTAATTCGAGAAATTAAAAAAGGCGTGCTAAGAACCAAAGAACCCTAATTGTTACCATAACCAAAAGGCTGGCTGAAGCGCTGGCTGAACACTTACAGGAAAATAAAATCAAAACCCATTATCTGCATTCGGAAATTAAAACTTTAGAAAGGCCCAGTATACTGCAAGACTTAAGAAAAGGAAAATACGATGCGCTGGTTGGTATAAACCTTTTAAGGGAAGGCCTTGATTTGCCCGAGGTTGGCTTAGTGGCTATTCTTGATGCTGACAAAGAAGGGTTTTTGAGAAATGAAACGACCTTAATCCAGACCATGGGCAGAGCCGCCAGACACCTTGAAGGACGCGTCATTATGTATGCGGATAAAAAAACCGCCTCGATGGAAAGAGCCATGGAAGAAGTTGAAAGAAGAAGGGAAATCCAAGTAAAATACAACAAAGAGCATAAAATAACTCCCAGCCAAATAATAAAAGCTATCAGGGATTGGGAGTTAAACATAAAGAAAAAGGAAATTACTTCTGAATTTTGGGCAGTCCGGGACAAAAAACTCCTTGAAAAGGAAATGAAAATTGCGGCTAAAAACTTAGATTTTGAAAGGGCGGCCGAACTTAGAGATTTGATTAAAAAGTTGAAAGATGGTAAAGGAAAGATATATGCCAATAACTGAATCAGCTAAAAAAGCCCTGCGCCAAAACATTAATCGCCAGGCAAGTAATCTGACTTACAAGAATAAGGTAAAAAAGCTCATCAAAGAAGCCGTGCTTTTAACCAGTCAGAAAAAAACAAAAGAGGCAAAGAAACTTCTGCCTCAAATCTACAAAGCTTTAGACAAAGCGGCCAAAGTCGGGGTTATTAAGAAAAACGCCGCTTCCAGGAAGAAATCCAGAGTCACTAAAATGGTAAATAAATCATAATTCGGCTATCAATAAGTCTAGAGCCACGTTAGAATCTATTTTTCCATTTTTTATGCCGTAATCTGCCTGAAAAATCTTCTGGTAGATTTTTTTTAGTTCATCAAACGTAAACTTTTGAGCCTGCTGACAGGTTTTTCTGACAACATAGGGATGAAGCTTTAAGCTGGCCAATGGTTTTCCTTTTTCAATCAAATCCTTAAGGCTGATAATATTCCTGAATTGATAATTAATCATTGACAGCAGATAAAGAGGATTATCCCCTTTTTCTAAATGTCTGTGCAAAAGCTTCAGGGCCTGTTTTTTGTCTTTGACGGCTATGGCGTCAATCGTTCTGAAAATATCTGTTTCAATTTTTGGCTTAATAAAAAGATTAACGTCTTTTGTTTCAATCCTGCCTCCCTGCTTAAAAGCAGCTAATTTTTGGACCTCGTTGCTCAATTGCCAGAGATCATTGCCCACGAAATTAACCATCATTTCTAAAGCAAGCGGATCTGTTTTGGCTCCTATTTTATCAAATTCTTTATTAAGCCAGTTCTTTAATTTTTGGCTGGTTAAAGGCGCAAATTCCTGGCATTTGGCCTTTTTCTCTAAAAAAGTGAAGAAAGCGTCTTTAGCCGGTTTGCCGGTCTCTTCGTAAAACAGAATAATATTACCGGAGTCAATAAATTTCTCGGCATTTGTTTTAAAGCTATCTTTGAACTCCTGGTTTGACAGCACATTGGATAGAATAAAAAACTTCTTTTCCTGGAACATCGGCATTATTTGAAGCTCTCTTTGAAAGTCCTGAAAGTCCAGCGTTTTCCCATCAAAGTACTTCAAATTCAGCCCGCTTTTGTGGGTTTCTTTATAATGGCTGACTATCTCCCGCAGTTTCTCTCTTGACCTGTAAGTATCTTCGCCGTAAAGAAAGATTAACATGTTTATTGCTGGCAATTAGACCTGCCCGCCAGTGCCAGGCTTTGGCAGGCGGGGCAGAAATGAGTTGACCGGCCGCTGATTTTTATTCTTTTAATCAAAGACTGGCAACGAGCGCATTTTTTGCCTTCTTTTTGATAAACCTTGTGATATTTAACATAATCTCCCTTCTCTCCGCAAGAGTCAAGATAATCCTGGACGGACGAACCATGATGTTTGACGGCTAAATTAAGTATTTTCCTCATGCTCTTGAAAATCTGCCGAACTTCCTTGTCTTTTAATGTTTCTGCTTGACGCAGAGGATGGACTTTAGCTGCAAATAGAATTTCATCTGAATATATATTGCCTATGCCCGCAATAACCTTCTGGTCCATAAGCAGCGGCTTTATTTTCGCCTTAGAATGATTCATCAAAAGATTTTTAAATGTCTTAAAACTAACAGCTAAAGATTCAGGCCCGAACTTTTCTTCCATTTCTTTTGTGTTTTTGACAAACTTCCACCAGCCGAACTTACGCATATCGTTAAAAACAAGCTTTGACCCGCCATTAAACTTAAAAACTTTGCGCGTGTGCGATGAAACTTCTCCATTGAAAATTAACTGGCCGGTGAGCTTTAAATGAAAAACCAAGCTGGAACCGTCTTTAAAATCAATTATCAAAAGCTTAGCTCTTCTGCGAACCTTAATAATCATTTTACCGTCCAGCTTTTTACCGACTATTTTTCGGTTTAACTGGCTCCTGATTGTTTCTACTTCCGGTAGCTCCGGCATATTTTTGTTAATCTATAATACCTTTCATCGTTTCAAACTCTTTCCTATCGACAAATTCTTTCGCCTTCCAACGATTAGCGCCTCTTGTTTTGTGAGGTTTACATAAGGCGCAACTTCTTTTTTTCTTTTTTAATCTTTAATTTATTTCAGCAAATTATCTAACTCACAATGAATCAGGGCCGATTTATTGAGAACGATCTGCTCTTTCGGATTTAAATTATCGGCCGTCATTCTGATAATTTTGGTTATTATACTATCGCCAAGCATTATTCTGTTTGTTTTTTTGAAATAATTTTCAGTTTTCTGATAGAAAAGGGCGGCGTACTGCTTAAGTTTATCCTGCGGAACCGGTCTTGAGCTCACGCCACTCCTGGAAAATTCAATTTTATCTTCCAGTTTCTTATCTATTTTAATCGGCAAATCGCCATCGCGAAAATCAATCCAGTAATCGCTTATAAGATAGGCAATGCTAATTGAACCACCGTCTTCTGTCTTATATGAATAAAGGAAATGGAAACTATCAGTATGAAAATCCTGATACACTATAATGGGAGGATCCAACGTCGTTACGGTACGAATTTTATAATCATCAAGAAGCCGCAGATAGCTTTCTCGCCAATTTTTGAGCCAATTTTCAATGCGCGTTCGATCCTCGAAAAGGTATATAAGATCTTCTTTAAGAAGATCGTCCATTTTTTCGTAATTGAGAATATTTACTGTAAGTTTATCAAAAAGCGTCTTAATGTCCCACACTTTGATCCCCTTTTCTTTAAGTTTTGCGTTAAGATAATCAAAATCTGGCACTACCTTTTTGTTCATATACCACAGAAGATCATAAATATCGCGTCCCTTGTAATTATAGATATTTTTGTCCACTCCGCGCTGTTCTCGTAAAAAAATCGCGGCAATCTTGCTCGCCATAAGCGCAGACATATTATATGCCACAATCACGAACGATAACTGGCCGTGATTTATCGGCCGGCGTTCGGTGACGATTTTGGGAGCCACAAAATGGTTGAGATCAATTTTTACGTGCACCTGTTTTGATGGATGCCCAAGACTTAATTCCTCGCCGACGTAAAACTTAAGAAGCAGTCCTCTGCCGGTGGTCAGTTTAATCGTAAGAAAATCAGTCCCCGTACCATAGGTGTTGGCGAAGTAATCTTCAATTTCTTTCTTCAGCTCCTTCAAAAATTTTTCCGTTATCACGTGAGAAACTTCAAAATCAAGATCAACTGACATACGATCAAGTCCGTGAATTATACGGAACGCGGAACCGCCATACATAGTCCATGCGTTGTATTTAGGATGATAATAAATAAAATTGAGAACATAAAACTGCAACTCTTCTTTGAGAGCATTGCGGCGCGTTTCCGCGTCAATACCGCCGAAAGCGGCTAGATCATCAAGCTTTCTTTTTAGAATTATTGAAATCTGTTCACCCATGGAAGTATTTATTAATCATTGTATAAAATTTTGCCTGCTCTTCCTTGTCCATTTCATCAATATCTATCCTCAATTCTGCGACTATTGCTTTTATCTTTTCCAATGGAAGAGCGCGAAACTGGCGGGTCCTGAAATACAGCAAATCAAACAATGCCTTTGAGGGAGAAGCTATAAAAAAATCAAATTTTCCTTTTGCCAAAGAGAAATTAGAAAAAAGTTCTTTACTGATCGACTGATATGTAAAATCGCCTGCCTTTGTCTGATAGTTTCTCGTAACCTTTGATGTGACCGAGGAGATAGAATATATTGCCTCTGTGGTGAGATTGTAATACTGAAGAGCCGCCCACGAACTGACATACGATGGCGTGCGGATTATATTAGCAAGATAGAATAAATAAGAAATGTCATTTCTGTTTTTATCAAAAAAATCCGCAGATACGTATAATCCATTCTTAAGCCGGTAAATTTCTTTATACTTCAAAAAGCGGCTAATATAAGTATCAACTGTAGAATCCTTAAGACTCAACTGTTTACCCAACTGGTATACGGTGTTTTTACCGAAATGGGGTAAGGATTTAAGTTGCTCTAAAAGGTTTTTTCTGCTTTTCATAACTATGACATTATTGTATCATATGTGAAATATGGTGTCAATAAGAATATCGGGGTGCGCGCCTAGGGCGTAGAACTAAGGCAAACGAGGGATTAAGCTGAAAAATTCAAGGTCTTTCAGGGCTTTTGCCGCCCTTTCTTTATCATAGTTTTCCCAACGACATTCTTGCAGATTAAACTCTATGGGCACGCTTCTGTATATAGTAGACAAATCCTTGCTGAAAAAAGCATCTTCTTTATGATTTATCAGCTTTTCTCTTGTTTTGCCAGCGATTAAAGCTATGTTTTCGTAAATATTTTCCAAAGAACCGTATTCTTTGAGCAGTTCTATGGCTGTTTTTTCTCCTATGCCGGAGACGCCGGGAATATTGTCTGTTGGATCTCCCCTTAAGGCCCTGAAGTCAATAAGCTGACCGGGAATTAATCCGTTGTATTTTTGAGCCACCAGGTTTTTGTCATACAAAACCGTATCTTTAACCCCTTTTCTTAAAACATAGACTTTGGTTTTTTGGTCAATCAACTGCAGATTATCAGAATCGCCGCTGATAATGATGGTTTCTAATTCTGGCAGAACCTGCTTTTTTGGAGCAATTCTGGCAATAGTCCCAATCACATCATCTCCCTCAAACCCCTGCTTTTCAAAAATTGATACGCCGAAGCTTTTCAATACTTCTTTTACTTTAGGAATCTGCTGGTATAAAGCGTCTGGAGCCGGCGGTCTCTTGGCTTTGTATTGCTTATATTTATCGTGGCGGAAAGTAGGACCCTTTACATCAAAACAAGCAGCCACAAAATCCGGCTGAAATTCTTTGACGGCTTTTAGAAAAACCAGCAAAAATCCGTAAACCGCTCCCACCACCTCTCCTTTTTGAGTAGTTAAGGGAGGCAAGGCGTGGAAAGCGCGATGAATCACGGAATTACTGTCAATGACAATTAAGCACTTCTTATCCATATTGTTATTTTACCACTATTCTCCTTGTTTTATCATTAACAAACTCAAACCCCAGCCAAATAGCGCTCTTGGGCATAACCTCACTGACTCGGTCGGCCCACTCAACAGCCACAATGTTTTTTGGATCATTTATAATTTTCTTAAAACCGAGAAGCAAAAGCTCTTTGGAGTTTTTAATGCGATAGCCATCAATATGGTAAAATCTGCCGATCCTTCTCATAATAATGAAGGTCGGGCTCAAAACTCTTTGATTTATCCCCAAGCCCTTGGCAAACCCCTGTAAAAAGGTGGTCTTTCCTCCTCCCAGGTCTCCGGTCAACCCAAGAACAAGAGCTCTCTGTTGAGAGTTGCTTTTTAAAAGCTCCTTGGCCATATTTTCCCCCAAGAGTTTAGTTTGAAAGGAATTTTTCGTCAGATATTCTTTAGCCATCATTGACTCTTTTTAATATTTAAGCTAGTTTTAAATAATCGTAAACATTATGATAGACCTGAACCAAGCTAAAAATCTTATTGTAAGAGCTCAGAATATTTTAATCCTGCCTTCCCAGGAATCTCCGGGCGACAATTTGGTTAGCGCTTTGGCTCTTTTATCTACTTTAAGGAAACTTGGCAAAAATGTAAACGTTTCCATTGATAAGATTCCGGAGAAATTTCAATTTTTGTCTAACCAAGAACCTGAACAAACAAAAGAATTTATTATTTCTCTTAATTCTGCGGGCAAGGAGATTTCCAAAATGCGCTATGAAAAAAACACCGATGAGCTTAAAATCTATCTGGCCATAGACAAAGGAACGCTGTCGGCCAATGATATTTCTTTTGCTCCCCTCTATCAGGACCCTGATATTTTAATAACCATAGGAATAAAATCACTGAAAGAGCTTAAAGAGAGTTTAAAAAATAATTCAAGCATTCTTGATAAAACGCTCGTTCTGAATATTGATAATAGTTCGTTGAACGAGAGCTTTGGCGAAATTAATTTAGTTGATACAAATTCTTGTTCCGCAGAAATCCTGACCGACCTGATAAGATTTATGGAAACAGAAAGCGATATTCTTTTGGACGAAAATATAGCCACTTATCTTTTAACCGGAATTGTCTGCTCCAGCCAGAATTTTCGCAACCCCGGGACTCATCCTAGAATCTTTGATACCTCTGCTTATTTAATTGAAAGGGGCGGCAACCACCAAAAAATAATTCAAAATCTTTACAAGCAAAAAAGCATTCCCCAGATAAATCTTTTGGGCAAGATACTGGAAAAAATGGATCTTAATAAAGAGAAAGAGCTGTATTCGGCCTCTTTGTCTGAAGAGGACTTTGAAGAGGCTAGAGCCTCTTCAAAAGACCTCGGCTTTGTAATTGAAGAGATAAAATTAAACTTCAGGTATCTTCCTAATTTGCTGATTCTATGGGAAGGCCACAATTCCCCTAAAACAATTAAAGGAATTCTATACTCTATTAAAAGAGAGCTGATTGAAAAGCTTCTGCAAAAATACGAAGGCGTTTCTAAAAAAGAGGTGGCGCTATTCTCTACTAAAGAGGCTAATTTAGATTTGGCTAAAGAAAACATATTAAACATTCTTTAAGTATGGACCCCGTTAGAAGTCCTAGTCAGAAAAAATTTAATTCAAATTTTTTCTGCAGGGTGATAACGAGGTATAACCAATAATAATATTCTGTCTGAAATTAGTTAGAATCTATATAAAGACAGACTTCTAACGGGGTGGAGAACGATTCTTCAACAATCAACATCACTTCTCAAGGAAAGAATGTGAAGAATATTTCTGAATTCCAGGAAAAAACCAAAGCGTCTCTCAATAAAAACGTGAGCGACCTGCTGGCAATTCTTTTCGGAGGAGCGATAGACCTTAACGCTTCGGACTTTCATATTGAGCCGGAAGAAAAAGGAGCCAGAATCCGCTTAAGAATTGACGGTATTCTGCAGGATGCGCTCTTGATTGATAAAGCTCTTTATGAAAATATTCTTTCTAGAATAAAACTGCTGTCCAAAACCAAACTTAATGTCACTGACCGGCCTCAAGACGGACGTTTCTCTATTTTAGCTCCTCCTAAAACATTAATTGAGATAAGAACCTCTATTTTGCCGGCTGAAAAAGGAGAGTCCATTGTTTTAAGAATCTTGAACCCAAAAAGCCTGATAAAACTGGAAGGGCTCGGGCTGAGAAAAGATCTGTTTGAATTATTTCAAGAAGAGATTAAAAGGCCAAACGGCATGATCATTGTCACCGGACCCACGGGCTCGGGCAAAACAACAACTCTTTATGCTTTCTTAAAAAGCATTCAAAGGCCTGAAATAAAAATCATTACTATTGAAGACCCTATTGAGTATCATTTAAAAGGAATTTCCCAAACCCAGACTAAAAAAGAAAAAGGATATGACTTTGCTTCGGGGCTTAAGTCTTTAATGAGACAAGACCCGGATGTTATTTTAGTCGGAGAAGTCAGGGACTTAGAAACAGTGGAAACCGCCCTTCAGGCGGCTTTAACCGGGCATTTGGTTTTAACAACCCTGCATACTAATGACGCTGCAGGCACCATAGCGCGATTAGTGAGCTTGGGAGCCAATCCTTCAAATATCGGCCCGGCCGTGAACCTGGCTGTTGCCCAGCGCTTAATAAGAAAAACCTGTGAAAAATGCGGCACTCTTAAAAGTCCTTCGCCAGAAGAACTTCAAAAATTAAAAAAGGAATTAAAAAATATTCCTAAGAATATAAAAATTCGCCAGGCAAAGGGATGTAGCCAATGCAACCTCACCGGCTATAAAGGAAGAATAGGCGTTTTTGAAGCCTTTCTTATTGATGATGAAATGGAAAAGTTCATCCTAACTTCTCCATCTATCGCCGCTTTAAGAGAAAAGGCCGTGGAAAGAGGAATGATCTCAATAAAAAAAGATGGTTTTATGAAAGTTTTGGAAGGAATAACAACTATTGAAGAGGTTGAAAGAGTTGTTGGAAAAAAATAACCCCAAAGCTGGGGGATACTTTAGCTTAGGAACATAAAGTTCAGAATTGCTCCGAGGAACAATCTCGCTCTCGCCAAATTGTCCAAACTAAGAGCAATTCCTCCCCCCAGCTTTGGAATTATTTTTATTACTTTAACAACGTTTCATTATAGCAAACTATTCTAGTTTTGTCAAGGGCTTTCGTGGCTCAAGTATTGTGAAATTCTTAATTTTTATATTCATAGTTTTAGGGGTACTCATTTCCGGCTTTGTTTCGGCCGAAGAAAAAATAGATATTAACACTGCTCCCTTGGAAGATTTGATTAAAATCATCCATATAGGAGAGATAAGAGCCTCGGAATTAATTTCCTTAAGGCCGTTTTCTTCTTTAGACGATCTGGTCAGAATAAACGGCCTTAGCGAAAAAAGGGTTGAAGATATTAAAAGTCAGGGCCTGGCCAGTATTAACCCCCAAGAAAAACCGGAAATCAAAAACTCGCTTGAATCTGAAGTCAGCTCCAATGAAAAGGCTGAGTCTCCCTTAATTGTTTATCCTTTTGATGTTGTTATAAATGAAATTATGCCCTCTCCTATCGGAACAGATAGCCAAGAGGAATGGATTGAAATTTTCAATCAAAATCCTTTTGACATCGGGCTTTTTGAGTGGAAATTAACTGATATTAAGGGAAAAACAAATACTTACGTTTTCCCAAAAGAAACAACCATGGCTCCAAAAAGCTTTTTGGTCCTTGTTAGACCGACAACCAATATTGTCCTGAATAATGATGGAGATGGATTAAATCTTATACAGCCAAACGACAATATTATAGATACGGTCAACTATGAAAAAGCAGAACAAGGAAAGTCTTTTAACCGGGTTGGATTAAAGTGGGAATGGAACGACCAAATAACTCCGGGAAAAGAAAATAAAGTTATCCGAATAAACAATGTCCAAAAATCTGCCGTCCCTGATATAAAAAATTTGGCGGTGGTAAAAGAACAAATAGGAGAGAATAATTCAGCCTCCCTTGTTGTTCCCCTCATCGCCCTGCCCGTGGCTGTTTTTTCAAGTATAATTATTTTATTGATAAAAAAGAAGTTAAGATATAAGATATAAACATGTCGGGACATTCGCATTGGCATTCAATTAAATATAAAAAGGGGGCGGCTGACGCTAAAAAGGGCAAGGTGTTTTCAAAAATATCAAAAGAAATCACCATCGCGGCTAAAGAAGGAGGCAAAGATATTTCTTTTAACCCCAAATTAAGAATGGCCGTTGAAAAGGCCCGTTCTTTTAATATGCCGGCTGAAAATATTGAAAGGGCCATTAAAAAAGGAACAGGAGAGATAGAAGGAGAAAAGCTGGTCTCCGTTGCTTTTGAAGCATACGGTCCCGGAGGCATAGCTGTTATTATTGAAGGAATTACCGATAACACCAACAGAACTCTTGGAGAAATAAAACAAATACTGTCTCAATATAACGGAAAGATGGTGGGAGAAGGCGGAGTTAAGTGGATGTTTGATAAAAAGGGCGTTATTGAAGCGGCTTTTGAAAACGAAGAAGAAGCCGAGTTAACGGCGATTGAGGCTGGAGCGGAAGACGTTAATTTCCAGGATGGCGTTTTAAGTATTTACACTAAACCCGAAGAACTGGAAAAAGTGAAAACAAAATTAGAGACCAAGGGAATAAAAATAGAAGGAACCTCTTTAGATTGGGTGGCCAAAGAAAGCATTAAGGTCAGCGAGAGAGAAGAAGCGACCTGCCAAAAGCTTTTTGAAGCCCTGGACGAAAACGAAGCAGTGCAGGAAATATATTATAATTTCTAGTTTTATGTCGAAAGAAAGTTATAATAGAAAAAAACTAATAAAATCACTTGAAAGCGAGGGATGGATTTGCTGGTTTCCTCCAAAGGTGAAATTCCAACAAAGCGATGTTTTCGGTATTATCGATGTTTTGGCCTTAAGAAGAAATAAAATGAAAAACATACAATTAACTACCTTATCTAACGTTTCGGCCAGAAGAAAAAAGATAACCGCCTTCTTAACGAGCAATCAAGTAAAGCTGCCTGTTGAAATTTGGGCCTGGCATCCAAAGAAAAAAAGTTTCAAAAAGGAGAAAATCAATATCCAGCTGGAGAAGACTCCCAGGAAGGGGGCTTGACAAGATTTCTAAAACCCTTATAATACCCTTGTAGAACCAAAACTTGGTTCTTTTTATAAAGAAGGACCAGGCAAAGGTCGATCATTATTAAGCAAAAAATTAAACAAAACTTAAATATGGTTTACGAAAAAGATTTAACTTCTTTTGTTTCAGAGGATACTCCTGAAAAGGAAACTCCTGAAGAGGAAACTCCTGAAACTCCGGTTTCTGAAGATACTCCTGAAAAGGAAACTCCTGAAGAGGAAACTCCAGAAGCCCCAAAGGAGGGTTCAGAAGAAGCTTCTGAATAGCAAAACAAAACTCCCCCGTTATCGGGGGTTTTTTGTTATTGAACAATCTTTATGAATCTTCTTTTGCCTGCCTGTATAATTTCCCCGCTTTCTATCTCTACAACCTTTTTCCAATCCTTTTCTATTTTGCCGTTTATTTTTACCCCTGCCTGCTCAACTAATCTCTTGGCTTCGGCCCGAGATGAAGACATTTTTACTATAACTAATAAATCAAGAATATTAAGCTCTTTTTCTTTAACCCGGATTGTTGGTATTTTTGAGGGCAGCTTTTTTTCTTTAAAAACTCTGCTAAATTCTTTTTCAGCCTCTTCCGCCGTTTTCCCTCCAGAGTAAATAGAGACGATTTTTCTGGCCAACTCCGCTTTTTTGTTTCGGCGGCTTAATTTTTTAATTTCTTTAAGGGACCCCCGAGTGCAAAGCTCAAAGTAGTCGTCAACCAATTTGTCCGGGATTGACATTATTTTTCCGTATTGAGTTTGAGGCGATTCGGCGATTCCTATAAAGTTCCCGAAAGTTTTACTCATTTTTCTTTCACCGTCTACTCCGACTAAAAGCTTTAAAGTCATGACGTCTTGTGGTTTTTGTTGATATTTTTTTTGAATTCTTCTTCCCATCAACATATTAAACTTTTGATCAATCCCCCCAATTTCTAAGTCTGCCTCCAAAACTACTGAATCGTACCCTTGTAAGATTGGGTACATAAATTCTTCTACAGTGAAATCCTCGTCTTCGGCCAGGCGTTTTTTAAAATCGGCCCTTTGAGACACCTGGGAGTAAGTAACTTTAGCGGCGAGTTTCATGAACTCTCCTAATCTTATTTTGTCCCACCACTCTGAATTATAACGAACCTCTACTTTGTTCATATTTAAAATCTTCGCGGCCTGTTGTTTATATTTTTTCATGTTTTCTCTTACGTCTTTTTGGGACAAAGGAGCTCTCGAAGATGTTCTCCCGCTAGGATCGCCGATCCGAGCGGTAAAATCACCAATTAAAAAAATAATGTGATGTCCCAGCTCTTGAAATTCTTTCAACTTTAATAGGGGGATACTATGCCCCAGATGCAGGTAGGGAGAGGTGGGGTCAATGCCAAATTTTATTCTTAATTTCTCTCCGGCTCTTATCCTTTTAATGAAGTGCTGCTTTTCTATAATTTCATCTACTCCCCTATTAAGAACTTGATTAATTTTTTGTTTGAACGATTCCATCATCTTTAATTTATCACGATTTGGAAAAAAGACAAAGAGATGATATAATTTGAAATTGAATATCTATGAGTAAAAAAATAAAGCTAATTCTAAAACTTTCCGGCGGTTGTCTGCTGCTTTTTATTTTCTGCGGCTCGCTTCTTTTTATTTATTACGCTAAAGACTTACCGAGACCAGAGTTTTTCACAGAAAGGCCTTTTGTTTTACCGACTAAAATATACGACAGGAGCGGAGAAACTCTTTTGTACCAAATTTACGATGAAGAAAAAAGAACCATTGTTTCTTTGGATAAGGTTCCAAATAGCTTAAAACAGGCTGTTTTAGCGACGGAAGACTCAAATTTCTACAGCCACTTTGGCTTAGATTTGGGGGGCATTTTTCGTTCGATTGTTAATAATATAAAGATAGGCAAGCCGATCTACGGAGGATCAACTCTTTCTCAACAGCTAATCCGCTCAAGTTTTTTAACAATGGACAAAACCATGCAAAGGAAAACAAAGGAAATCATTCTTACCTTTGAATTAGAGCGCCGCTATTCTAAAGACCGAATTCTTGAATTCTATCTTAACCAAGTGCCATTTGGTTCAAATGCTTACGGAGTTGAGGCGGCCAGCCAAACATTCTTTGAAAAGCCGGTGTCTGAAATCAGCTTAGCGGAATCAGCTTTATTGGCGTCTTTAATCCAAGCTCCCAGCCGTCTATCGCCCTATGGATCATATATTGAAGACCTTTTGGCAAGAAAAAACTACGTACTTGACCGCATGGCTGAAGAAAATTACATTTCAAAAGAAGAAGCAGTTCAAGCTCAAGAACAAGACTTGGAATTTGCCAAGGTTCGTCAGCCGATAAAGGCTCCTCATTTTGTTCTTTATGTTAAAAAATACCTTGAAGAAAAGTATTCAGATTATTTTCTAAAACAAAAAGGATTGAAAGTCTACACAACCTTGGATTGGACGCTGCAGACAGAGGCAGAAAAAATAGTTAAAGAAGGAGTAAAGGCCAATAAAGCGTATGATGCCAACAACGCTTCTTTGGTCGCCATAAACCCGCAAACCGGCGAAATCTTGACCATGGTTGGTTCAGCTGACTGGAATGAAGCAGAATCTTTCCCCGAGGGTTGTACGGGCTCAAAAGAAGGCTGCTTATTTGATCCTAAGTTCAATATCGCCACCTTAGGAGAAAGACAGCCTGGGTCTGCCTTTAAGCCCCTTGCCTATGCTCAAATATTTAAAAATGGGTTAACTCCTAAGACTGTTTTGTGGGACGTTAAAACTGAATTCAACCCAAATTGCGCTTCAACCGCTATTGAAGAAAAGGATGAATATGGCATGGACTGCTATCATCCGGAAAATTACAGCGGAACTTTCAGGGGGCCAATTAATTTAAGAAATGCCTTGGCTCAATCAATCAACCTGCCGGCCGTTAAGGTTCTTTATTTGGCCGGGGTAAAAGATACGATTGATTTAGCCAAGTCTCTTGGGATCACCACTTTAACCCAGCCGCTTTCCTGGTATGGATTAAGCTTGGTTTTAGGAGGAGGAGAAGTAAAACTGCTTGATATTACTTCGGCTTATGGAGTTTTTGCCGCCAGAGGGCTAAGGGTCCCGCCAGTGGCTGTTTTAAAAATAGAGGATAGCGAAGGCAATATTATTGAAGAGAATAAAAAGACCCAAAAAAGAGTATTAGAACCAAAGGTGGCTGATTTAATAAATAGTGTTTTGTCGGATAATGCGGCCAGGGCTCCCATGTTTGGCCTTTATTCTGTTTTATCTCTCCCTGGGCACCAGGTGGCGGCTAAAACGGGCACAACCCAAGAATATAAAGACGCCTGGACAATCGGCTATTCAACTTCTCTGGCTGTCGGGGTTTGGGCTGGCAATAATAACAACACCTCTATGCAAAAAAAACCAGGCGTTGTGCTGGCCGGGGTGATGTGGAACCAGTTCATGAAAAAGGCCCTTGAGATTTATCCTGGAGAAAGCTTTAGCCCTCCAGAAATCTTAAAAACAAATATTCCTATTTTAGATGGAGAAGTTGATTTAAAAAATCCCCACTCTATCCTATATTATATTGATAAAAATAATCCTCTGGGAGAAGCCCCAAAAGATCCAAGCTCTTCTTCTCAATATGAGAATTGGGAAGAAGGAATACAAAATTGGCTTAAGTAGATTTAATCGGCATAACGACGTAGATGTAGTTAGCGTCTCCGGCCGGCCTTAAGGCAGCCGGACCCTCTTCGCCGTTTAATTCAAAGCTAACTCTTTGGCTTTTTATATTCATCAGCCCATCGACTAAAAAGCGGTAGTTGAAGTTTACTTCCATTTCCTTTGGCTTTTCTGTGTTGTATTTTATTTCACCTTCAACCACTCCTTTGCTTTCTCCGAGCTCCGGATTTTGAGACAAAATCTCCATTCCTTCTTTTTTTGGATCTATTTTTATTTTAACCTCATTCCCTTTGCCGCTAAAAATACTGGCTGTTTTTACTTGGTTTAAAAACTCATTTTTATTAAGAACAACCTGGGCCTCGTATTTCTTAGGGATAATCCCCTGATAATCAGGGTAGTCTCCCTCAACCAGACGGGAAATAATTTGGACTTGCGGGTGGTTTGTTTCTGACATTGAATATTCAAACAACACCTGACTAGGGGAAGAATACATTTTTATCTTTCCGCTTTGTTCTAAAAGAATATTAATAATTTCCCTGGCTGCTTTTTGAGGAAGAATAAAAGAACATTCTTTATTTATTTTTTCTTTAAAATAAATCGTTTTCTCAGCCAGTCGAAAACTGTCGGTAGCGGCCATTTGAACCCTGTCTTTTTGGAAATTTAAATATACCCCTGAAATCTCGGGCCTGGCCTGGTTGGAAGTTGAAAAATCCACTACCTGGGAAATCCCTTCGCAAAAAACAGCCGCGTCCAGTTCGACAAATGTTTTATCTTCGATACTTGGGATAATGGGGTAGTCTTGAGCATCAAGCCCTTTTATTTGGGTTTTATGATTTTCGCAGTCAATGTATAATGTTTGGTTTTTTTCTTCGATAGTTAATTTTTTATTCGGTAAAAGATTAATAAAACTTGTTAGTATTTTAGCCGGCACGGTAATTTTTCCTTCTTTTTCTATTTTAGCCAAAGACCAATACTTAATTCCTAATTCAAGGTCGGTAGATGAAAGATTTAAAAAGTTTCCGTCAGTTGATAATAAAATATTATTTAAAATCGGCAGAGTTAAATTTTTTCCGGTTATCCTACTAATAATATTTAATCCGTTGTTTAAGTTTTCTTTTAATATTATTATTTTCATAATTATTGTAGTTATAGTGTGGATTAATTATAATTTTGAATATATTTGTACTGGGGATTTTATGTTGATAATAAGGTTATAATCTATGATTTATTTTTAGTTTTTTAAATAGGCCTTCTTATTAACACCTTATAATCTGTAAATATGCTCTTTTATTAAGTTGATTTCCTCCGCTAAATTTTCGTTTTCTGACACCTCTCTTACTATTTTATTATAAGAATGGATGGCGGTGGTATGGTCTTTTCCGCCGAATTTTTTACCGATAAATGGGAAAGAACTTTGCAGCTCTTTTCTTAAAAAATACATAGCTATTTGACGAGGTTTTACTATTTCTTGCTTTCTTGAAACATTTAAAATATCCCTTTCCTTCAGGTTATAGAAAGAGGCCACGGCTTGTATTATTTTGTCGGGGTTGGCTACTTTTTTAGGAGAATGAATGATGTTTTTTAAAAGGGCTTCTGTTACGCTCAAGGTCGGAGATTGTTTGTTAAGGTCTTGGTAGGCGGCCAATCTATTTAAAGCACCCTCCAGTTCTCTTATATTAAATTGGATATTAGAAGCGATATACTCAATAATTTCATCAGAAAACCCGATTTTTTTCTCCTGGGATTTAGCCTTTAAGATAGCGATTCTTGTTTCAAGGTCGGGCAGACTGACGTCAGCTATCATCCCCCCTTCAAAACGCGACCTTAACCTTTCTTCTAGAGCTGAAATAGCCTTCGGCGGACGATCAGAAGAGATTATTATTTGTTTGCTTTTTTCGTATAAAGAATTAAAGATATGGAAAAATTCTTCTTGAGTTTTTTCTTTGCCGGATAAAAACTGAACGTCATCTATGATTAAAACATCTATATCTTTGTAGGTTGATTTAAATTTTTCAACGTCGCGGTTTTTAATGGAATTAATAATGCCCGAAGTGAATTTTTCGGAAGAGACGTATTTTACTTTCTTTTGCGGGGTTTTTTTAACAATCTCATTGCCTACGGCTTGCAGTAAATGGGTTTTACCAAGCCCTACCCCTCCGTAGATAAACAAGGGATTGTAAACAAAGCCGGGATTATTAGCCACTGCCCAGGAAGCCGCGTGGGGCAACTCGTTAAACGGGCCGATAATGAAATTCTCAAAAGTGTATCTCGGGTTTAAATTCGTCTCCTTATTTATTTTAAACTCCTGGAATTCAAGCTGTGGCAAATCAGCATAAGTGGCGATGGAGGAGACCCCCTCGTTCTGATTCTTTATTTCCGGACGAGAAATAGTGTATTTTACTTCTTTAATATCGCCGTCCAAGCTGTGCAGTATTTTGAAAATAATCTTATTATATTTATTTTCAAGCCATTCTTTAGAAAAATTATTAGGAACAGAGATAATTATTTCCCCTTCCTTTTTAGAAAAAATACCAGTGTTTTTGAACCAGGTGGCGAAGCTAGCTTTAGATATATTAAACTGGATTTGGGCAAGAAGAGCTTGCCAAAGTTCATCTTTTGTCATCGAAATAAATCGAAGATTTATTGAAGATAGAGATGAATCGAAGATTCATCGACTAGCGAGATTTAATTTATTAAGAAGAAGAGATAAATCTCTTCTTCGCCTTCACTCGGCTTCGCCTCGTTCGGCAAATAAAGCCTTAGCTTCATTGGACATCATAACACATGTCAAATTAAAATAAAACAAGAGGGAAAGAGTAAAAACGTTGATAATCTGTGGACAAAGTGTTAATATATGAGCATGAGTATTACGTATCAACCAAAGAAAAAAAAGAGAAAACGCGCCCATGGTTTTAGAAAGAGAAAAAGAACCAGTGGAGGTAAAAGGGTTTTATCCCGAAGAAGGGCTAAAAAGAGATGGAGTTTGACTGTTTAATTTAAAGAATATGCTATCTAAACCCAACCGTCTTAAGAAGAAAAAAGATT
This sequence comes from Candidatus Nealsoniibacteriota bacterium, assembly GCA_030700195.1. Taxonomy (GTDB): domain Bacteria; phylum Patescibacteriota; class Minisyncoccia; order Minisyncoccales; family MHMH01; genus JAUYKD01. The sequence goes on from JAUYKD010000045.1 coordinate 22,175, forward strand.
TTGAGAGGGTTTTTAAACTGGGGAAGACGTTTAAAGAGGATTTTTTATTCTTTAAGATAGCTAAAAACCACTTAAGCCCAACCAGATTCGGCTTTGTTGTGGGCAAGAAGGTTTCAAAAAAAGCGGTTGTTAGAAATAAGATTAAAAGAATATTGGGAGAGATAATCAGGAGGAATATAACTAAGATTAAAAATGGGTTTGATGTTGTCGTCTCGGTTGACGGGAGAATAAAAACAAAAGATCAAAAGTCAATCGAAGAGGTTATTAGCAAACTTATTAAAAAAGCAAAAATAATAAATGATTAAAGATATTATAGTTAAATCAATAAAGGCATATCAAGCTGTTTTCTCGCCGCTTTTGGGTAAGAATTGCCGTTTTTACCCGAGCTGTTCCGAATATACTTGCTCTTGCGTTGAAAAATACGGTTCGTTGGCCGGGATATTAAAAGGAGCAAAAAGAATATTAAAATGCCATCCTCTAAACGCCGGAGGGGTGGACTTGCCTTAAAATATGAACCCATTTATCAGCGCTTTTTATTTAATTTTATACCAACCGTTATTCAACTCCCTTATTCTTCTTTATGTTTATCTGCCGGGGCATGATTTAGGAGTGGCTATTATTGTTTTAACCCTTTTAATTAAGCTCATTCTTTACCCTTTAGGAGCTCAAGCCATCAGGTCCCAAAAGTCCATGTCGGCCATCCAGCCCAAAATGAAGGAGATCCAGGAAAAGTATAAACATGACAAAGAACAGCAGTCAAAGGCCTTGATGGAGTTTTATAAAAAAGAGAAGGTTAATCCATTTTCCGGTTGTCTTCCTTTATTGGCGCAACTGCCTATTTTAATCGGGCTTTTTCAGGTTTTTTTAATGGGTTTTGGCCAGGAACAACTTAAGTATTTATACAGCTTTGTGCCAAGCCCCGGAAGCATTAATGTTACTTTTTTAGGTATATTAAATCTGGCCGAAGCCTCCATAGTTCTGGCTATTTTAACCGGCATATTTCAGTTTATTCAAACAAAAATGGTCACAGTTAAGCAGAAAAAATCCTCAAAAGGGACTCCCGATTTTTCTCAGATGATGCAAAAGCAGATGCTTTACTTTTTCCCGGCCTTTACTATTTTCATTCTCTGGAGATTGCCTGCGGCCATTGCTCTTTATTGGCTGGCCACCACCCTCTTTACAATAGTCCAGCAATATATTATCCTTAAAAAGAATGACACACCAAGAAACCCAGAAAATTAAAGAGGAAATCTATGAATTTTTTAAGCAAACAGGATTAGAATTAGAGGTTGAGGTGGGAGATATTTCTGACTCAACCATACCGGTCGTCTTAAAAACAGAAGAGCCGCAGTTTTTAATTGGAGAAAGAGGTCAAACGCTGATTGAAACCCAGCGCCTTCTTAAGGCCATCTTAAGAAGAAAGGTTATTCTGACATCCCCTTTTTATATTGATATAGACGTTAACGACTACAAGAAAAAGAAAATAGAGTATTTAAAAGAAATGGCCCGGACCGCGGCCGATGAAGTAATTTTGACTAAAGAAGAAAAAGAGCTTCCCTCTATGTCTTCTTATGACAGAAGAATCATTCATACGACTTTGGCTTCAAGAACCGACATTGCCACAGAAAGCACAGGCCAAGAGCCGGAAAGAAAGATAGTAATTAAAATGCCGTTAAAAAAAGAATTTTAACAGCCAGGTCGGCAGAATGTCGCTGAGACCGGGGATACGCTCAATAAAAAAGGGAATAATTAAAGATTTCTTACTTATATCTTTTACAAGCGCCATTAAAAAGATTATAAAAATTATCTCAAGGAGTAATTCCCAGGTTAAGGTATCTGCCCCAGCTCCGGGGATCCAATCAATAATCTCCAGTATAGCGGCAAAGAACATTAAAAATATTCCAGCCGGAGAAAAAAGAATTTCTCTGGGAATTTTTTGAAACCACCCCCCTTTCTTTTTGGCGGGTTTTTTTGGTATATCAGGTTTTGGTATATCAGGTTTTGGTATATCCGGCCTTGGTATATCCGGTTTTTGAAGAATCTCGGCCATATTATTGCTTTTTATCTTTTCTCATCCTTGAAATTTCTTCTGGAGAAGTAGTGATAAACTTGTTTTCGGCTGGAGAAGCAACTACTTTAATGGCCACGTGTTTCTGGCCGGCTAAAAAAAGTCCTTCTCCTACCGCCGAGCCCAAGAGGATTTCTTTTTCCCAGTCAGTCAAATTGAAGGTTTTTTGTAAAATATTAATAGTGGCCGGGCTTTGCTTCATTAAAAGCTGCAAAGCCGAATTGGTGATGATTGGCTTGCCATAATCAGAGTTCATAAAGTCATT
>JAUYKD010000001.1 GCA_030700195.1 Candidatus Nealsoniibacteriota bacterium
TTTCTTCTGACTTTTCTACATTAACTGAAAAATTGCATTTGGGACAAATTAAGATTTTGTCCTCTCCGACTAAAGAAGGCACCATGAATTCATGAGAGAATACCCCGCCGATCGTGCCGGAGCTTGCTTCAACACAAAGCGGTTTTAAGCCACACTTTTTAAAGATTTCAAAATAAGCTTTTTCAACTTTCTTGTAAAAACTCAGGCCGTCTTTTTCATCAGCATGAAAGCTGTAAAGATCTTTCATTAAAAACTCCCGGGTTCTTAGAAGCCCGCCGCTGGATCTCATTTCATTCCGGAACTTATCCTGGATTTGAAAAAGATAAATCGGCAGATCCTGGTACGATTTTATCCGATGCCTGAAAAGGTCGGTAATATCCTCTTCGTGTGTTGACCCTAAAGCGATTTCTTTCTGGTGCCGGTCTTTAAATTTAAAAAGGGGCGGATCAATTGTTGTCCAGCGTCCGGTTTCCAGCCAAAGTGATTTCTGCTGCAAAGCCGGCAAAAAGATTTCTTGAGCGCCCAAATCCTCCATGGCCTGACGGATAATACCCTCTATCTTCTTTAAAACCTTAACCCCCAAAGGCAGAAAACGATAAGCCCCGCTCAAGGACTGCTCGATGAAATCGCCCCGTATAAGATACTGGTGGCTGATAATGGTTTCATCCTTTGACACTGATTTTTTCGTTTTGCAGAAAAGTTTTGATTGAAGCATATACTGAAATTTTATGTTAAGTGAAGAAGAGATTTATCTCTTCGCCCTAAAATATTCTTGGAATATCAAATTTTATAGTGACGAATATCACAAAGAGAATCAATAAGATAAAGAAACCCGCGGTCAGACGCTGTTCTATCTTCTGATTGACCGACTTTTTCCTTATGACCTCAATCATTAAAAACAAAATCTTGCCTCCATCAAGAGCCGGAATCGGCAAACTGTTGGCCAGAGCCAAAGCTATGGCGATTAAAGCCACTAGAAATAAAAAGGAATTAAGGCCCATTTTTGAATACTGGCCCAGCAAATCAAGAATGCCTACCGGTCCCATCATTTCCATTTTAACTCCTTCGGGCAGTTGAGATATGCCAAGTAAGCTTTTCACTCCAAGCACCCAGCCCTTGATAATATTCCCTGTCAGGGTGAAAGTAGCGCTTATGCCTTGAAAGGGCGCCTCGGCCCAAGAATAGGGCCTCAGAGCGATTCTAGTTATGATAAACCCAACAGGACCGTCATCTTGAGAATAGGTCATTCTTGGGGTAACTTTCTTTTCAAAAACATCCTGTCCCCTTTTAATCTTTAAAACAATTTCTTTGCCTTTATTCTCTGAAATAAAATTACTAATATCCCCAATCTTTTCAAAACCGATAATAATATCTCCGGCTCTAAAGTCAGCTTCTTGGGCCGGAGAATCAGGAATTATTTGAGTAATCTGAATTCTTGGGTCTTTTAAGTTTTCATTTTCTTCATCTGAAACAGCCGTTGGCAGTCCCCAACCACCGGCCACGATGCTTAACAAAACAGCTGCGATGAGCCAAAAAGAAACCACTCCTCCAAGAACAATAGACATCCTCTGCCACATTGGTTTGCCCGCAAAACTGCGATAATCCTCCACTCCTCCCTCTTCCCCGCGTATTTTGACAAAAGCTCCAAAAGGCAGAATATTTAAAGAATAAAGAGTTTTCCCTATTCTCTTTCCTAAAAAACGAGGCGGATAGCCGATGCCGAACTCTTCCACTTCTGCCCCGAATTTTTTAGCCAAAATAAAATGGCCGAGCTCGTGCACAACAACCAAAAATATTAAACTGAAAAAAGCGATTAATAAAGTAAATATCATAAGAAGTTTATTCCATTATTTCCAATTTTTTCTTCTCCCCCAAATCATCGATTTTTTTATTGTATTCGTCTATCAACTTCTGCAATTCTTCTTTCGCCTTAAACTTATCATCCTCTCTTATTTTACTCTCGCGAAAACCGTCCTGAACCTGCCTCCAGCCGTCTTCCCTCCACCTTCGCAGAGTTTGACGCGCCTGCTCCTGTTTTTCAGATAAAAGACGGGCTAATTCTTTCCTGTATTCATTAGTCAAAGGCGGCAGACTTATCCTGACTGAATCATTTTCAACAATGGGAGATGACCCGATGCCTGTTTTTGACAAAGCTGAAATAATGCCTTCAATATAGGATCTGTCCCACGGCTGTATTAAAATCTGTTTTGTTCCGGGAGTTGAAATGGCCGCCAGCTGCTTTAAAGGAAATTTCTGGCCAAAACAGTCAACCGTAATATCTTCAACCAAGGACGGAGTGGCTCTTGAAGTTCTGATTTTAGCCATTTCTCCCTCCAAAAAAACAATGACCTTGTCAAACTCCGGCTTTATTTTATCAATTATTTCTTTGTATTCCATACTTGTTTTAATATACCAAAATTTACCTAAAATGTCGAGAAAAAAGTTATAGCTCCAGCATTAAAATTTCCAGAGCCAATCTAGGATTAACGCTAGTGGTAGATAGCAGAAAATCGGTAGTTTGAAGCGTTTTAAGGATTTTCTTCAATTTAATCATCGGATATATAACCGGCTTATCGTTAATTGACTCAAGTAATAGTTCTCTAAAATAACCAAGCCAGACGTCCAAAACCTCTTTTAACTCCTGCGGCTCTTCGGCCAGAGTTTTGGCGTATTTGAACCGCAAAAATAAATCCTGCTTTGCAATATTGACCAGTTCGCTGACCAGTTTTTTTTGCCGGGGGCTGCTTTGTTTTTTAATTGAGGTATCATAAATCCTGAATTTCTCAACCCGGGAAATAATTGTTGGTAAAAGCATTTCCGGATATTCCGTTATCAAGATAAAGATTGTTTTGCCTTTCGGCTCTTCTAATAGTTTTAAGAAAGCGCTTTGGGCATCCTGATTTAAGAAGTGGGCTTGATTGATGATTACTGCTTTATAAGGGGCTGAATAGGCCTTTAAAAAAAGGCTGCTTTGCAGACCCCTTATTTGAGAGATGACAATTTCTTTATTTTCCTGAGGAGTAATAATAAAAAGGTCCGGATGAATGTTTTTTTTGATATCCCGGCAGGCTCGGCAGGTCTGGCAGGGCCTGTCATTGAAGTTTTCTTTTTCGCAATTAAGCAGTTTAACAATCTCAAGGGCCAATGAGTTTTTGTTGGTTGATGACTGGCCGTAAAATAAGAGAGCATGGGGCATTTTCCCAAGCTCGGCGGTTTTTCTGAAAAACTGCCACTGTTTTTGGTGAAATATCATTATCTTTTTGACATTATGCTTTTTTTATAAATATCCAAGCTTTCCAAAACAACTCCTGTTCCCTTAGCCACGCACGATAAAGGATCTTCAGCAATAAAACAAGGCACGCCGGTTTCTTTAGCGATCAGCTCATCAATATTGCCGAGTAAAGCTCCTCCTCCGGATAAAACCATTCCTTTATCCATAATGTCAGCTGAAAGCTCGGGAGGCGTTTCTCTTAAAACGTGCTTGATGACCTGGATTATTTCTTTGAGGGTTTCTGAAATCGCCCCGCAAACCTCGCTGGAAGAAATTTTAATATTTCTGGGCAGGCCGGAAATTAAGTCTCTTCCTCTGACCTCCATAATCTTTTCCTCTTTCTCGGGCAAAGCTGTTCCTATTTTAATTTTAATATCTTCGGCCGTTTGATCTCCAACTGCCAAGTTATACTTTTGCTTAATGTAATCGCTGACTGCTTTGTTCATTTTATCTCCGGCCACCCTGACAGAGCTGGCCGTAACAATGCCCCCGAGAGATATGACGGCCACTTCGGATGTTCCACCGCCAATATCAACGATTAAATTGCCAGAACAGGCGTTAATCGGAATACCGGCTCCAATGGCCGCCAGAATCGGCTCTTTAGCCACAAAGGCCTCTTTGGCCCCAGCGTTCATAGCAGCTTCAATCACCGCCCTTCGCTCGGTTGAAGTTATGCCGGCTGGAACTGAAATCATAAGTTCTGGTTTTAAAAACTGAAAACGGCCGGTTGTTTTTTGTATAAAATATCTAAGCATGGCCTGAGTCACTCTAAAATCAGCAATGACTCCGTCTTTCATCGGACGGTAAACCCTAATAGTGTCGGGCGTTCGGCCGATCATGCTCTTGGCCGCTTCTCCCACGGCTAAAATCCTGTTCTCTTCCAAAGAAACAGCCACCACCGAAGGCTCCCGTAAAACCACTCCTTTTTTAGGAATAAAAACCAACGAATTGCACGTTCCCAAATCAATGCCGATTTTTCTTGTAAACATGTAGGTTTAATCTTTTACTCTTTTAATATCAGCTCCTAATTTTTGCAATCTTTCTTCTATTTTTTCATAGCCCCTATCCACCTGATAGATATTATTAATAACTGTTTTGCCTTTAGCGCAAAGACCGGCGATAATCAAGGCCGCTCCGCCTCTTAAATCAAACGAATTGAGTTCTCGGCCATAGAGTTTTGTAGGCCCGTTAACAATAGCTCGGTGCGGGTCGGCAAAATAAATCTCCGCTCCCATCTTATTCAATTCCTCAAGATATTTCAACCTTCCTTCGTATAAAGGGTCATGGATTAAAGTTGAGCCCTCTGCCTGAGTGGATAAAACTCCGAAGGCCGACTGCAAATCAGAAGGAATGCCTGGATAAGGCAAGCTCTGGATTTTATCTATAATTAACTTTTTCCACGGCAAAACTCTGACGGAATTGCCGATAATTTTATAGGGGATGCCAAAGTCCTTAAGTTTTTTCAATGGCAGCTCTAAAAATCTGACTTCAGCATTTTTAACAAGCACATCTCCTTTGGTGCAAGCTGCGGTTAAAATGAATGTTCCCGCTTCAATCGGGTCATTGACCAATTTATGCTTTACCCCTTTTAATTTTTTGGAACCGATGATAATAATCTCGTGCGTCCCCTCTCCTTTTATTTTAACTCCCATCTTTTTCAAAAACTTGGCCAGTTCCTGAACCTGATAATCTCCATCCGCTCCCTTAAGCACAATCTTATTCGGCATTAAGCTGGCGAAAAGCATTAAATTCTCGGTGGCTGTCACGCTGAATTCGTTTAAAATGACTTTTCCCGATTCATGGCCGGAACATTGCATTAAGTAATTCTTGCCTTTTTTCTTAACCTTAATTCCCAATTGCCTAAAACCGTCCAAATGCGTAGTAATGGGCCGAGCTCCGATAATACAGCCGCCCGGCTTGGGAAATTTTATCTTGCCAAATCTGGCCAAGAGAGGTCCAAAAAATAAAATAGAGCCTCTTAAAAGACAGACTAAATCTTCTCTGATTTTCAGCGGATTGATATTGGAATTTTTAATTCTAATAGTTCGCTCCCCAATCCAAGAAATTTCAGAACCCATGCCTTTTAATATTTCAATCATCCGGAAAACGTCTTCAATCAAAGGAAGATTGGAAATCTCGCATTCTTCTTTGGTCAAAAGAGAAGCTGTCAAAATAGGAAAAGCGGCGTTTTTGGCCCCTCTAACTTCAATCTCCCCTTTCAAGGGTTTACCGCCATGAATGATGAATTTTTCGCTCATATATGCTCTTTTATCGTATCTCAAGTCTTCCCTTTTGGCAACTATTTTAAATTGATTTATGTTCTTTGATAAGATATGATGAAAAAAAGCAAAGAGGATAAAATCCTCTTTTTAACCTTCGTCTCGCTACGCGAGACTCGGTGTATGCACAAGAAAACAAGAACCGCTTTATTTATAACCTTAATACTTTTATTCGCCGTAGTAACCCCCTCGGTCATTCTGTACTCACAGGGATACCGCTTTGATTTTGAAACAAAACAAGTCGTGCAAACCGGTGGTTTTTATTTTAGGGCCCTGCCAAAAAGCGCTAACGTTTACCTTAACGGAAAATTCAAGGCAAAAACCTCAATATTCACCGGCTCAACTTTGATTGAAAACATTCTGCCTAAAACATACAGCGTTGAAATTAAAAAGACGGGCTACCATACGTGGCAGAAAAACCTGGAGGTCAAAGAAAAACAAGTAGCTGACGCAAAAAACGTTGTCCTTTTCCCGGAGAATCCAGACTTTAAAAAACTCACCGAAAACGAAAAAGAAATAACTTCTATCTTGTCGCAGATAGAATACAGCGCCACTTCTTCGGATAAAAGCAAGCTTATTGAACCAAACGAACATGAAATTTGGATTACTTTCATTGACAGCAGAACAGAGAACTCCTTAGATAGCTCTCCAAAAAGAATTTTTCTAACGCGCTTTTCAGAAAAAATAAGGTCGGTTTCCTGGCTCAATGATTATTACTTGATTTTCAGCCTCAATAATAAAATAAAAGTCGCCGAGATCGACGACAGAGATAAATTAAACGTTATTGATTTAGCAGAGTTCCCGTCCCCTAAGATATACTGGGACAGAAACAAAAAAACCTTATACCTTGTAAGCGAAGGGACGCTCTATCTTACAGAAAACCTACTTCCCTAGAAATTCTATCTTATTTTTAAAATCCTCCCATTTTATCTCTTTCTTCCCGGCCAGAGAACAAATATCCTTGAATTGACAATAGGCGCACTGCCAGTTTCTCGGAAAATCATCAAGAGTTTGAGGTACAATATTTGCCTCAATTTTTTTGTTAAGCTCCACCAACTCTTTTAAAAGACCCTTAACAAGACCGGGGTTATACTGCACTAAAAATTCCTTCAGGTCCGAAGTGTCTTTGCTCACGTACAAAAGTATGCCTTTAGGAATTTTAAAGTAGTGCAAATAAAGCTGTATTTGGTTGATATTTTCTGGTTTGGGCTCAACTAGCTTATTGAAAATCATGCTGTGCATACTTTTAAAGTCAACCACATAAAGCTCGTTGTTCAAGGTGACTATGGCATCGGCTCTGCCTGAAATTAATTCTTGAGGAGGGATTTGAACTTCCGACGCCCTGACTATTCCCAAACTAAAAAGACTGTTTAGAATCTGCATTTGGATGTAATCGCCGTGGTCAAACAGCCTTAAAATACGGGCATTCATTTGTTCCCGCGGCACATTTTTGAACTTAAAAAAAATAGACCGGCCGCACTTGCCAGCGTCAGTAATGTAAAAATGATTCTGATCTTTATCCCTCTGCCTATTTAAATAAAATTGGTCTATCAGTTCTTTTAGCATCGAAGTAAATCGAAGATTTACTGAAGATAGAGATGAGTCGAAGACTCATCGATTATTGAAGATTTACTGAAGATTAAAAGGAGTAAAAACTCCTTTCAACGAAAATATTAAGCTTACTGCTTAACGTTTTCTCCATCAAGGAGTAAAAACTCCTTTCAACGAAAACATTAAGCTTGCTGCTTAACGTTTTCGCCATTGGGGAGCTCGACGAGCTCGCTTTAGCCCAAACTTCTTTCGTTCTCTCATGCGAGAATCCCTGGTAAGAAAACCTGCCTTTTTCAACCTCTTGCGGAATTCCGGATTAAAATCTATTAAAGCCCTGGATATAGCGTGCCTGACAGCTTCCGCTTGAGCATGCAAGCCTCCCCCCTTAACCTTTATTGAAACATTAAACTTATCAAGAGAATTCATCTTATCGAAAGGAGAAAGAGCTATTTCTTGGAGCTCTTTTTGAGCAAAATATTTATCTAAGGATTTGTCGTTTATTAAAACCTCTCTCTGCCCCTGCTTTTGCAACCGAACTGAAGCAACGGCTGTTTTCCTGCGGCCGATTGCCTTAAAAAAATGAACTGGCTTGGCTTTTTTAACCGGTTCCGCTTTTTTATTCTTAATTTGTTTCTTGACTGGCATATTCTTTATTGACATTTTAGCCTGTTAATTTGCTCTTTCCTTAATTTATTCGAAGGCAACATTCCAAAAACCGCCCTTCTTAGAACTTCAGCCGGATTTTTTTCAAAAAGCTTGCCCAGTGAAGTTTCTTTTAAACTTCCTATGTATCCGGTGTGATGGTAATATTTTTTCTTCTCCAATTTTTTCCCGGTAAACTTAATTTTATCAACATTCTTTACCGAGACAAAATCGCCCGAATCTATATTGAGTTGAAAATTAACTTTGTGCTTACCTCGCAAAAGCACGGCAATTTCTACTGCCAGCTTGCCTAAAACTTTATTAGTTGCGTCAATCGTATGGGTTTCTCTTTTCACCCCGTTAGAAGTCTGTTTTATATAGCATAGGGCTAATTTTAGAATAGACTTCGATTATTGATTATACCCTGTTATTGCCTTGCAGAAAAAATTTAATTTAAATTTTTCCTGATTAGGACTTCTAACGGGGTTCATAATTATTTAACCAGCTCTATAAAAGCCATTCTGGCTCCGTCGCTCACCCTCTGGCCTAATTTGATTATCCTGGTATATCCGCCTTTTCTTGTTTGGTATAAAGGAGCTATCTCCTCAACCATTTTTTTACTGATTTTATATGGGAAAACTTGAGAAATCTTTCTTCTTGAGGAAAGGCCTTTCTTTTTGGCCGTGGTTATTAAATGCTCAACGTAAACTGAAACCTCTTTGGCTTTTGCCTCAGTGGTTTTTATCTTGCCATGCAAGACAAGATTGCCGGCTAAGCTTTTTAACAGCGCTTTTCTTTGTCCAATTTCTCTATTTAGTTTTCTTCCTTTTTTTCTTTTTCTCATATTGAGTTTTCGCTCGCGAAAGCGAAGATGGAGAAGAGGATGAAATCCTCTTCGACTGTTTTACTTTTTTAACCTTTTCGTGTTTCCTTACCTCTTTTTGCTTTCTATCAACTTTTTCTTCCTTGTCCTCCAAAGCTTTAGCGACGGAGGGTTTTCTAAATGATTCCTGTATTAAACTGAAATGCTTAACTAGAATATCAGAAGCTTGGGAAAAGATTTCTTCCGGAGTTAGCGTACCGTCGGTTTCCAATTCAAGGATAAGCTTGTCAAAGTCGGTCCTTTCGCCAACCCTCATGTTTTCAACCTGAAAGCTCACTTTCCTCACCGGAGTAAAAATAGCATCAATGGCAATGGTGCCTATTTCAAGCTTACCCATCTTTCTTGATTCAACAGGCTGATACCCCAAGCCATTCTCAATAAGCACTTCTATTTCCAAATCAGCGGTTTTTGAGGTCAAAGTAGCTATATGGGATTCTTTATTAATAAGCTCGACTTGGGTCGGCAGATCAAAATTCAAACCCTTAACCGTCTTTAATCCTTTAGCTGAAAGCTTGACCCTTTGCGGTTCGTCAGTATGCAACTTGAATCTTAATTGCTTTATGTTTAATAAAATCGTAATCACATCTTCTAAAACTCCGGGAAGCGTGGCGAATTCGTGCTGCACCCCTTTTATTTTAACTTGGGTAGCCGCAGCTCCGGGCAAAGAAGAAAGCAAAACCCGGCGCAAACTATTGCCGAGGGTAATCCCATATCCCGGATAAAGCCCTTCTATTTCAAAAATGGCCGAGTTGTCTTTTTTCTCTACGATTTTTGGCGGTTGGGGCAAAGGTATCATAATAATTTAATAAATTAATGATTATTTTTAACGAGAATAATATTCGAAGATGGTTGAAATTTCAGCTGGCGGAGCTGACTCTTGAAACGTCGGCTGACCAATTACCTCCCCTTCCAACGTTTGAATGTTTATTTTCAACCAAACAGGCGGCTGGTATTTTTTAAGAGAAACGGCTGATTTCTCCAGAAGTTTCTTTGAAGCTGGTCTAATGGTTATTTTATCTCCTTTTTTTAAATGATAAGACGGAATATTAACAATCTTTCCATTGATTAAAAAATGCCTATGGGAAACAAGCTGGCGAGCCTGACTTCTGGAAGAAGCTAAGCCCAATCGGAAAATTACGTTGTCAAAACGAGTTTCCAGTTTCTGAATCAAAAGCTCTACGGCATCCTCTACCTTATTTCTTCTTTCTAAAATATCCTTAACATAGCGTCTAAACTGGCCTTCTTTCAGATTATACCAATTTTTAAGTTTTTGTTTCTCTTTCAACTCTTTACCGTAGTCAGATAAAGCTTTAAATCTTTTTTTCTTTTTAACTCCGGGCGGATAGGGTTTTTTGAGCAACGAACATTTAGGCGACAAACATTTTTCGCCTTTTAAGAAAAGCTTTGAGCCCAATCTTCTACAAATTTTACAATTATTTTTCTTCATAATTATATTAAACTCTTCTTGCTTTACGAGGCCGACAACCATTATGGGGTACTGGAGTAATATCGCTGATACCCGTTATATCAAATCCTCTGGCAGCTAGCGACCTAATGGCTGATTCTCTTCCTGAACCAATGCCTTTAATGAAAATAGCGAGTTTTTGGATGCCCAGCTTTTGAATGGTCTGGCTGATTGCTTCTGCCACCTTGCTGGCGGCAAAAGGAGTGGATTTCTTGCTTCCTTTAAACCCGATGGCTCCGGCTGACGTCCAAGCCAAAACATTGCCGTTGTTGTCGGTTAAAGTAATGGCTGTATTATTATAAGAAGATGAAATATATATTCTGCCCTCTGTTAATCTGCCGACCACCGGAGTTTTTGATTCTTTTTTAACCGCAGTTTCTATTTTTTCTCTTTCTTCAATAAGCTCTTTTTCAGTTTTTTGTATAATACGTTTCTTGCCCATAATATTATGTTGCTTCTGAAGGTGGCTTTCTTCCTGAGCCAACTGTTTTTCTAACATTACCTCTGATTGTTCGACTATTGGTTTTAGTTCTTTGGCCTCTAACAGGAAGCCCTTTTATATGTCGGATACCCCGCCAGCAACCAATATCTTTTAATCTTTTTATATTCATCATCCGTTCTCTTCTTAGTTCTCCCTCGATCTTGAAAGTCTTCTCAATCGCATCTTTTAATTTATTGATTTCTGCCGCGCTCAATTTTGAAGCCTGAGTGGCCGGATCGATTTTCATTTCAATCAGAATTTTTTTAGCTGAAGAAGGGCCTATGCCATAAATATAGGTCAAAGCTATCTGTATTTGTTTTTGTTCTGGGATGTTAACTCCGGCAATTCTAGGCATAAATTAAAAATTAACCCTGACGTTGCTTATGTTTCGGGTTTTTGCAAATTACGTATATTTTGCCTTTGCGTCTGACTATTTTGCAATGGCTGCAAATTTTTTTGACCGATGGTCTTACTTTCATCTTATTTTCCGCGGTATGTTATCCTTCCTTTTGTCTCATCGTACGGGCTCATTTCAACGGTCACTTTATCTCCGGGCAATATCTTAATATGAAACATTCTTAATCTGCCGGCCAAATGACCTATGATTTCATTCCCCTCATCAAGCTTTATCTTAAAATGAGCGCTGGGAAGCGTCTCTATAACAATGCCGCTTTTTTTTATTTTGTCTTTATTTTGATTTGTCATTAAGACAATTTTTTATGATATCAGAACGGATAAAATTAGTCAAGTTTTAATTTAAGCTCAATTCTCTCAATATCTTGGGGAACTCTATTTACCCAAAACGGCCAAAGCCGCACTTGAGACCTTTCAATATCGGGAAACTGCTCCAAAGAAGCCTTTAATTCGTCAGACCTTTTATTCTTAAGCGATATCTTAACGGCGTTCTCGTCAACCGCCCGGTAAGTTTCAGCTGAAATCTGCAAATCCAAAGTCATTGTCTCGTTTTCAAAATCAATATCATTGACCGAATAGCTTACGGCTAAAGAATTTTCGTCCAGAGTTTCTCCTTCCTCAATCAAACCTAAAATGTAATTCTTAGCAAAAGCTTTCAGATCTTCATCCTTAAAAACAATGGCCCTGGCTCTGGCTTCAATTTGAAACGTAAAAGAGGATAATTCTTGGTTTTCTTCAGCCAGAGTCGAAGAGCCAACTACTTCCGCTTTTATGGCACCCTCAACCACAATGTATTTTTCTTGAGAAAGAGAATTTTCCAAAACCTTACTAACCTCTTTTATAGCGATGTCGCTCAAAGTATTTTCTGCGTTTTCTAAATCCTCTTTAATGACCTCTGCCACCTGGGTTTTTGCCCCACCGGTCATAGAGCTGGAAGATTTAGCGTAAAAAGCCGTATATTTTTCATTACCGGCAAACCCCGGAATAGAAAAGGTGGACGGTCCGATATTGTATTCTTCTCCGGCTTCTCCGGCTTCAACCGTAATATCTATTTCTCCCGGAACAAGCTTGCTTCCTTCGTAATGTCCTCCCGGAATAACCACCCTTTTGGGAGTCCGAAACAATTTGCCGTCATCAGAAACAAAACGCGTGGTAGCGACTAATGGCTGTTCTTTAGTAGAATAAGCGTTATAAACGCGAATGATACCCGCTGCTTTTACGTTCTTCTCTTGGATGCCGGTGGATAAAAAATCCTGGGAAAAAACCTGCTGGTTAACAACCGCTTTGCCTAAAATCTGACCCAAAGACCGCTCTCCGTCAGAAACAACCGTAGCTTGAGTTTTAAATTCTATTGGCTTTTTTATTGGAAAAATTTCAACCTCGGCCTTTGGTTTTATTAAAAAATAAGCTCCGAGAGCAATTAAGGTAAAAACAAATAAAACCAAAGCTGACCCTAAAACTTTTTTATCTTTAAAACCGACCCTCGATTTTAAAATAGGAGGCTTGGTTCTTGAATCTATTTTAAGTTTTTCAAGAAAGGCCGGCTTGTTTTTTATTTTTACAGGGAAAACGACATCTTTACCTTCTTTGGGAGGAATAATGTCGAAAACTTTTTTAGTTGGCATACCTTATTATATTATATTCCTTATTCTAAAATTGCCCTAATGCGCCT
>JAUYKD010000002.1 GCA_030700195.1 Candidatus Nealsoniibacteriota bacterium
TCGGATTCCAGGTTTTTCGCTTTGCTACTCCGCCTTTGACTTCAACTTGCCATTCGTAGCCCCACACTAAATAAAGAGAAATTCCCTTCAGTAAAAAGACAAATCTCCAAACAGGAGCAAAAAACCAATTTGGCGGATTAAAGCCAGGTTTAACTAAAGTAACATACCAAGTATTAATAGCTGGAACAGTAAACAAAGAGCCGACAAAACCGGCTGCCTGACAGATTAAGACAGAAACAATGAATTTAACGATTTTACTTTGATTCATATCTATAAATCTACCTTAATTCTCTACCTTTTGACACATTTTGACAACCCCTCACAATATATATCGCACAATCTATGATATCCATTATTATAGGCCCTTTTTGTCGCACTTTATTTCGTCATCATTTGTAGGTTATAAGTCATTAGAGCTTGATTTTCTATTAGTTTTAAATAAAAAGGCTGGAAAATTACTTTCCCGGCCTTTTTTAATTATATTTCCATATCACCTTGCTATTGCAGTATTGTGATTATGGGGTCCATTAGGAGGATTTTTTCCTGTCTTTTTTCTCCTCTTCTTGGACACGGGCGGATCAATTTGTTCAAGATCCTCCTCGTCAAACGTTCTGATATCAGGAATTTCACCCTTTGCATCTATGGATGACTGAATCCCATATCGATCGCCTGAGTGCCTCTCTTTAAGACGCACCACGACAATACCCGTTAAACCGGTAAGACAATCTTTTACCTTAACACCAAGCTTAAAAGTATTAGAGGTTTTGATTGTTGGAGATAGGTCTTCCTTAGCCGGAGCGGTAATTTCGAGATTTGGCCCTTCTAAAACCTTACTCTCAGGCAATTTTCCATCCTTATCTACCATGGGCTGAACTCCGTAACGGACGCAGTTATTCATGTGCTCTACGCGATAGACTATGACTCCTTCGAAACCAGTAATCTTATCGCGTACCAAAGAACCAAATGGAATAATATTCACGACTCCTCCTTACATAAAATAATTTTTTATAATAACACATTAACATATTATAGAAAAAAGTCAAATCCTAACTTATCTTATTAGACATTATTGAGGTCCTTAGTCCGACCGTCTATATTGTAGAACATAAAAGAAAAAGAGGCCGTTACTTTAGTAGAACGTACCTCTTTTTAATATGATTGACTAAACAATCCTTGGATTAGAAATAGTTTCTTTGAAACTTTAATTCGTCCAGCGCTTGCAAACTCTGCTGATGTTTTGATGAAAAGCTTTGGATTCCGTCAACCAATTGACAAGCCCGGGCTCGGGTTTTTGAATTTCCGCCTGATTATAATTTTTGCCGGTTATTTTCTTGTAAGCCCCGGAGAACAAAAATGATCTCTCCACCAACTCCAGGAAACAACTGAATCCAAATTTATTGAATTTCCACACACCTGTTCCATAATCCATGGTAGCGTCAAATCCTAGGATGGATTCCTTCACTAAGACAAGTCCGATAACACGATAAGGAATCCACATTCCCTCGACAATTTTGCCGTGTTTGATGTTATTATTGGAATCGTAAGCCAAGATCAATGTTTCTACCACACCTTTCGGGCCTGTCAGAGAAACTTTCTCAATACTATCCTTAAGCTGTTCCATGGCTTCACGCAGTTTTTCAGGAAGCGCCGAATACTTGCCAAAGCCACAATTTAAAATGATAGCAATGGTACATTGGTCGATTGATTCGTTGAGCAGATATCCTATCGCCTCATAAGAATCTTTTTCAACCGGAACTCCTAAAAGCGGCGAGTAACCGGTATTATGCGTTGGGACTCTTACGGTTACGGTTGGAGAAATTAACTCCATCCCCTCACAAAAAGATTTGTTGATTTGGAGAAACTCTTCCTTCAGCGCCGGAATTTTCTCTGGCGGGACATTGTCGTGCCCGTAAACTCCGTCAAAGTAATTGTGCATAGTTGGAAATTTACTACCCTTAATTCCTCTTTCCAGTTTTTGGATAACCGTTTCTTGTAATACAGTTAACGGATTTTCCATTAGTATATACCTCCTTTTTTCTATATTTTTTAGATGTTTTGGCACTCAATGAAGATGTTAAAGTACACACATTAGGGTATGAAGATGCACAGTACGATTACGGAAGAATTAATACCTTGCTTACCTTTGCGCATTTAATAGCTGTTTTATTAAATCGACGTTCTCTTGCAAGATTTGCGGGTGCATTCGCACGGCCACCATCAGGCATGGCATCTATACCTAAAATGAACGAACTTTTCAATCTTTTCCTTTCTTTCTTTGATCTTTTTTTGCAGTTCTTCTATGCTCAAGTCTACAAAATGATTCATATTGGATCTCCTTTCTTATTAAGTTGTTGATATATTATTGTAATTTATAGCTTACAAAAAGTCAAATCCTCCCATCTATATTGTGGATGTGATTGAGGTCGAACCTCAATCAATTTACATCTTCTCCGGGGCAGAAACACCCATGAGCTCTAAAGTATTCTTTAAGACGATTTTGGCGGCCAAGGTTAATACTAAACGGGCTTGAGACAGATTTTTATCTTTGGACCTGCCTGCCGGCGAGGCAGGAATAACCTGGCAATCCTGATAAAACTTATGGAAAGAGGTTGCTAATTCTACAGCATACTGGGGCAATCGCTGAACCTGATAGTCCTTGGAAGTATCTTCAATCACATCCGGGAACTTAAGAAGCTCTTTTATCAGCTTAAGCTCGCTTGGATGTCTTAATAGATTTAACCTGGCTCCTGACTTGCTTTTTCCTGCTTTGAGCAGAATGCTTGAAATTCTGGCGTGAGCATACTGAATATAATAAACCGGATTCTTTTGGGACTGTTCTTTGGCCAAATCCAGATTAAAGTCTATATGAGTATCAACCGACTTCATTAAAAAGAAGAACCGGGCAACATCCGGACCAACTTCATTAAATAGTTCCTCTAAAGTAAAGAAAACTCCTCCTCTTTTACTCATTTTAACCTCCTGGCCGTTTTCAACCAAGCGGACAAACTGACCAACAACTATTTTCAACTTTTCTTCAAACCCCAGAACTTTGGCCGCGGCCATTAAGCGCATTTTATATCCCCAATGGTCAGCCCCCCAGCCATCAATCAATAAGTCGTATTTGCGGGAAATCTTATTAAGATGATAAGCAATGTCAGAAGCAAAGTAAGTTTCCTCCCCATTGGCTTTTTTAAGAACCCTGTCTTTATCATCCCCCAGCTTGCTTGAAGAGAACCAAAGAGCTCCTTCTTTTTCATAAGTAAATCCTTTCTTCTTTAAAAGCTCAATTGCTTTTTTAACCAGGTCCTTCTTGTACAAGGTTCTTTCTGAAAACCAAACGTCGTACTTAACCCCGGCTTTTTCCAAAAGCGCTTTTGTTTCAGCCAGCATTTTTTTAAGGCCAATGTCAGCAAACACCTTGATTCTCTCTGCTTCCGATAATTTCGCATGCTCTTCTTTCTTCATAAGCTCTCGGGCAATATCTTTAACATATTCTCCTTTGTAAAATTCTTCCTTAATTTCTGGCTTTTGCCCTAGTAATTCCTGCCATCTGGCATTTATTGATTCGCCGAACAGCAGTATTTGTTTGCCATAGTCATTAATAAAATATTCCCGGGTTGTTTTATGGCCGGCTTTGTCAAAAACATTGGCTAAAGTATCCCCCCAAAAAGCTCCCCGGCCGTGCCCTAAGTGAAGGGGACCCGTAGGATTGGCTGAACAATATTCAATGTTTATTTTCTGCTTATTAGTCTTTATCTCTCCGTACTTTTCTTTTTGTTTAACAATTTCTTTTACTTGATCCTGCAAATATTTCTTGGCAATAAAGAAATTAAGAAAGCCGGGCTCGGCCACCTCAACCTTATCAAAAAGATCCGGCCTTAAATTTAAAATATGAGACCTAAGATTATTAGCTATGGTTTTAGGGGAAAGCTTAACGGTTTTGGCGGCTTGCAAAGCAAAATTAGTCGCATAATCTCCGTATGTTTCTTGAGGATAATCAACATTAACGCCCCCTCTAACAGAAAAACCGGCTTGCTTGGCCGCCTGAGTTATTATTTTTACAAGTTCCTGTTGCATAAAACTACTTTCAGTTTATCTCATTTTCGACTAAAATAAAAGTATGAAGACGTTTACTGAGAACAAAAAGGCGCATTTTGATTATGAGTTCCTGGAGAAATTTGAAGCAGGGCTGGTTTTGACGGGCCAGGAAGCAAAATCAATAAGATTAGGACGGATGAAAATAATCGGCTCTTATGTTATCTTAAGAGGGAACGAAGCCTATCTCATTAACTCCAATATTCCTCCTTATCAGACTAAAAACACTCCCGAGTCCTATAACTCCAGCCGGGCCAGAAAACTTCTTTTAAATAAATCTGAAATCCGGTATTTAATCGGCAAGTCGCAGCAAGAACACTTGACCTTGGTGCCCTTAAGGGTATATACTAAGAAAGAGAAAATAAAGCTTGAGTTCGCGCTGGCTAAAGGAAGGAAAAAGGCGGATAAGAAAAACTTGATAAAAAAGAGGGAAACAGATAGAGAAATAAAAAGAGAGCTGAAAATACGGGGGTGAAAGGTTTCGACAGGAATCGTTGTTCAAAATTAGCAAATCCAGTCCTCTGGAATCTGGTAAAACTTCCAGAACCTAGATATAAGTGCCAACTTATTTTCTAAACCCGCTTTAGCAATAGCTTAAGCCATCTGGCCTTAACCATTCTCGATAATAAGGCTGGGTGTCATAAATCGAGATAGGCAGCTGCCAAGTCTTCTAACAGCCCGCCAAACCCTTAGAAGATAGAAACAATGGGAATTTTGTCTGTTTTTAATCCCTTGCTTCGAAATACAAAATGGACTAAATTTGTAGATAGATTTTGTTCACACTTCTGGACGGGACTTCAATGTCCCCACCTCCACATTTAATGAAACAACCAATAACCAACAGACAAATAAGGGCCAGAGAAGTCAGGGTGGTGGATGAAACCGGCAAGCAGTTGGGGCTGATGAAATTGGAAGACGCTTTTTTAGCGGCCCAAGAACGCGGTCTTGATTTAATCCAGGTAACAGAGAAAGTAGAACCGCCGGTTTGCAAAATAATGGACTATGGCAAGTACGTTTACCAGGAAAAAAAGAAAGATAAAACCGCCATGCAAAAGCAGAAAGGAGGAACGCTTAAAGGAATTAGGTTGAGATTTAATATATCCCAGCATGACTTAGAAACCAGAGCCAGCCAGACGGCAAATTTCTTTAAAGCAGGAGATAAGGTACGGATAGAAATGGTTTTAAGGGGCAGAGAAAAGGCTCTGGCTAACTTTGCCAAAGAAAAAATAGAGAAGTTCCTGGAAGCTTTAGATAAGCTTTGTAAATATAAAGTAGAAAGAGAGCTAAAGAAAGAACCGAAAGGATTTTCAATGATAATATCTAAGGGTTAGAATCAGGCGATGAGGCCCTGCCTCATCTTTAATCTTCATTTTTATTAAAATAAAAACTCGATTATCGGGCGATGAGACAGGGTCTCATCTTTACCTTCGTTTTTATTAACATAAAAACTCGGTCAATGAAACCAAGAAAATCAATATTAAAACGTTTTAAAATAACCAAGAACGGTAAGATCTTAAGAAGACATACCGGTCTTGACCATAATTTGGCGAAAAAATCCGGCAATAAAAGAAGGAAGAACAGCAAATGGGTTGCGCTTTCCAAACAGGAAGTCAAAAAAATTAAGAAGTTATTAAAATAACATGGTCAGAGTAAAGAAAGGAAAATCCGCCCATAAAAGAAGAAAGTACTTGCTCAAACACGCCAAGGGTTTTCGTTGGGGCAGAAAAAACAAATATAAACTGGCCAAAGACGCTTTAAGGCATGCCTGGACCCACGCTTATAAAGACCGTAGAAGAAAGAAAAGAGAGAAAAGACAGCTTTGGCAGACGCAAATCAATGCCGCTTGCCGGGCTCAAGGTCTTTCTTACAGTAAATTCATCCATAAACTCAAAGAACACAAAATAGAGCTTGATAGAAAAACTCTATCAAAATTAGCTCAAGATCATCCAGAGATATTTAAAAAGATATTTGAAACTATAAAATAATTAGGACACACAAACGAGTGTGTCCTTTT